>JALWNR010000043.1 GCA_027083715.1 Bacteroidales bacterium | reverse complement strand
AAATTTTACAAAAGCAATTTTTTATCGTACGGTAAGTAGTGATTTATCTGATTTAGCTGATGTTAATTACGATATTTTGGTTTTTTACAGTCCTTCGGGCATAAAATCATTATTACATAATTTTCCTGATTTTAAACAAAATGATACTAAAATAGCATCTTTTGGTACTAATACGGCAAAAGCGGTGAAAGAAGCAGGTTTGCGTTTGGATATTCAGGCTCCTGCGCCCAAAACTCCTTCGATGACTATGGCTATTGAAAGTTATATTAAAAATCACGATAAGTAGGATTTTCGGTTGAAGAAAATTATTAAGCTGCCTGAACATGTTTCAGCGCAGCTTTTTTTTGTTTTATTTATTTGTTTGAAATTGCTGTCGTTGGTAATTTAGTGCTGAACAAAAGTTTGTAAACAATTATGCGATTAATACAAGAAGCTGATTATTTGATAGATGAAAAGAATACTGTAATTTAAATTTTAATAATAAGCTATTACCTTAAATCCGCAGGTATGTTTGCAGTAAAAGATACTTGCGGGTTTAAGGTATAAAATTAATTATTTGTATCCGGATCTTGGGAATTAAGGAAAACCTGAAATTAATATGTACAATTATCAAAAAAAAGTACGTTTACGCAGTAAAAAGTTGATTGGGAAATTGTTTGAGGAAGGTCAATCAATAAGTAAATATCCCTTGCGTATGGTATGGATAGAAGTAGATGAATTGCCTGAAGATGTTTTATGGCAAGCAGCGGTAAGTGTTTCGAAAAAAAGATTTAAACATGCTGTTAAGCGTAACTTATTAAAAAGGAGGATGCGTGAAGCCATCAGATTGAATATTGTAGGCTTACAAAATATTTTACAGGGAAAGGATAAAAAATTGGCGCTGATGCTTATTTATGTTGCAAATGACATCAAGACATACCAAACAATAGAAAGTGTCTTAAATCAAATATTTTTAAAGCTTATAGAGCGAATAGGCAGAGATTAGATTATCTTGAATTTAATTTCATAAAAAAATCTCTTAACTCATTGATTTACAATGGATGGTTTTGAAAAATGGATGTCCCGTGCTATATTCGTGAATGTTTTTACCTAAAAAGAAAAATAAACCCGATAGTATATTCTGTTCAAATTATTGTTAAAAATTGTAAGGGTGTCCCAAAAATTAAAACAGGAAAAAACCTTGCCCGCAAAGACAAGGTTTTTGACTGAAAATGAATTAGGGGATTCTATTTATTCAGTATTCCATTATATTTTTGAATATTTTTAAAAAGTGTTAAGCTTTTTAACACATCGCTGCTGTGTTTAGAATCATACTCATACAAACCACTGCGAAAGTAATAGCGTTTTATAATTTCATAAGTCAAAATACGCTTAATATCATCTTTAAAGTAAATTAAATCATCACGAACATTATGTTTTAATTTTTGTTGCAATTTATTAATTTCATCAGAAATTTTATCGTAGTATTTTTCCGATTTTGCCTTTTTAATTAATTCTTGTAATTTTTTATCGGTTCCACTTTTATATTTGATATTTCTACCGATTAGATAATCCATAAATTTATTATATTCAGCCTCAGACAAGATAAATTCATTCAGTGGTGAAATAGAATCATGCTCAAAATAAAAACGATTTGCATAATCAAAAATAATATTGTTTTGAGTTAGGAATTGCGCCAAAGGATTCATATATTCAGTTTTATTTACAATATCGGGCAGTATGCCACCACCGTCATAAACCGTTCTACCATTTTTGGTTTTAAACTCGCTTATTAAAGAATCGGGTACATGTCCTACACTGCCATCGGGATTTCGATGAGAATAATCCAGAGCTTGAATACATCTGCCGCTTGGTATGTAATATTTTGCCGTAGTAATTTTCAGTTTTGTATTGTAGGATAAATCACGTGTAGTTTGTACTAAGCCTTTACCAAATGAACGTTCCCCAATAATAACTGCCCGGTCTAAATCTTGTAAAGCACCTGAAACAATTTCTGATGCAGATGCAGAATTACGATTAATTAAAACAATTAAGGGAATATCTTTATCGACAGGACTTTTTTTCGTACTCATAGATTGGTTCCAACGGGTCATTTTTCCTTTCATACTTACTACCGGAGTCCCTTTTTCCACAAACAGGCTTACAATATCCACCGCTTCGTTTAATAAGCCACCGGGATTTCCGCGTAAATCAAATACTATGTATTTGGCTTTTTGTTCTTTTAAAGAAATTAATGCTTTTTTTACTTCTTCATAAGCCATTTGGGTGAAATCCGTAAGTTTTATGTAGCCGGTTTCTGCGTTTATCATTCCGTAATAGGGTACATTTTTTACTCTTATCTGCTGTCTTAGTATGCTAATATTTTTAGTTTCATTGGTATATGGACGATATATTTTAACATTAACCGAAGTGTTAGGTACACCTTTTAATAAATCGCTGATATCCGAGGTGTTTGCACTGTTTACAGGAATGCCTTCCACCATTTTTATTATATCTCCTGGTCGGATACCGGCTTTATATGCGGGATAATCTTTATAAACCTCTTCTATTACTATCCCTGCAGTATCTTTACGAATTAATGCTCCTACTCCTCCATATTTTCCGGTAGTCATAAATTTAAAATCTTCGATTTTAGACTCCGGATAATATACTGTATAAGGGTCTAATGAAGCAAGCATTTTGTCTATGGATGTTTTTATAATCTTATCCGAATGAATTTCATCTACATAATAAAGTCTCAGTTCACGAATCAGGCTTTGATAAATATCTAAATTTTTAGCTAATTCGAAATCATCGGTATCGTTAAAACTGATAAAAACAAATGAAAACAGGAAGATTGTACCTATAAAAACATAAGAGCGAAAATCTGAAAATAATTTAAACTTTTTCATTATGTAAAATAACTTATAAATTTATGTATCAATTATATTAAAAATATGTAAACTACTGCAAAATGATAAGTACGGATAAGTAATTTAACTTATTTGTGTACCTAAAAACATCAAATATACATTCTATTTACTTGTAATATTGTAATTTACAAGAAATAAATATAACAAATATCATGCTAAAAACATAAAGTTTATTAAACTTTTTTCAAAACGAATGTTACCCTATAAAAAATATGAGGGATGCTTCGCATAGAAAAATGTAAGGTGTACATTTACTCATTTAACAGATTGATAGGGAATAGTAGGGAAAGATTCTTTGGCATAATATATTCTAATTGTACAAATGCTTAATTAAACGGATGTTTCGTTTCTAATGATAAGTTCAGCTACCTCTAATCCTTTACTAAATATTTTGTTTACAGCTTTTGTTTTGGTGAAGTATCCGCCTGTTTTTGTAGTGAATTGGCGAATAATAATAATATCCATATTGTTTTCTGTACTTTTTTCTTTAATTATAGGTTTGGAAACATTGATTGAGCTAAAATACTTATTGTTGATGTCGAGTTCTTTTTTTGCTACTAAAACCACATAAAAATAGGGATATAATTTTCCTTGAACATTGTTTAGCGATATTTGGGCATAGATACCCATAAAAGCTTCCGGTTGATTGTTGAAATCTACTTTCATTTTTACATCCTCCGGAAGCTTTACGTTTTCGCCTTTTACATAAATCATAAAACTGAGCTTTTTATCTTTTAGTAACTCTTCGTGTTCTTTCATAAGTTTATTGTAAATAGCTATTTTTTGCATGAGCAAAGGTGTTGTGGTAATTCTTTTTAAACCACTAAACCAATGAGGAAAAAATAAAAAAGCTATATCAACGGATATAAATTCAAGTGTATAATTGTAAGTATTTAGCGCTGTTAGGTACATTACAGAAAGGGTAATAGCTATAAAAATAAATAGGGCAATACCTGCACCACTAGTTATATCAAACGGACTTTGATCCCACTTTTTTAGTTTTTTATTCATTTCCACAATTTCATGCAAATGTTCTTTGTCGGTTTTTACCCATTCTCCTTCCGCACTATATTTTCCTAATTTTACACGATTATCATAACCCTTAACCAGTAGTAATAGGTTACCGCCAAAAACAAACAGTAAACCCATCCATAAATTGCCGTAATATTGAATAATAAATCCAACGGAAATAAGAAAGAAGCTTAGAAATATCCGTAAATTGTATGGCAATGATTTCCAAAGGTGAAAAACTACAATGCCTTGTTCTTCTTTAGACAATGAAATACTATTCATGGTATTTTATTTTTAGGTATAAGCTTGTTAAAAAATTCAAAATTGTAAATTAATTACTTGATAATCTAATTATTTCGACAATTCCCCTGTTTGTATAAAATTTTATTAATCAATAGCTTAATACACTTTAACGAAGTATTGTCGATATTTGTTTATTCACTTTATGGAGCTCTTCCAATTCATCAAAGCCCATATTGCGCCAATATAGCGGACAGGCACCATTACAAACAGCTAAATGATCGCATGATTGACAAATCGGATGTGCATATTCTTTATTTCGCAAAAATATAGCTTTGTCGCCGTTCCAAATTTCTGAAAAACTTTGTTTTTTTAAATTTCCAACCGGCTCATCGTATGATGAACAAGGCAAAATATCACCGTTGGCACCTACCGAAATTAGTCCATCACAGGCAGCGCAGCCTTTATTACCCAACTCATTGGTAATTGTATTAAACATACACATCGGAATAGGCGAATACCACATAAATTCAACATCGTGTTTTTTACTGTTTTCCTGAATTTGTGTTACAATATTGCCCACCTCACTGTATTTAATAATTAAGCCTTCGTTAAAAACACTACTCCCGGTAGGTATCATTAAATTCATACTAAACCGGTCGTTTCCTAAAGTATTTTTTACAAACTCGGGAAATAAAACACTTTCTTTGGCATTTATTTGATTTAATGTAGTATTTGTGTGTACATAAATATTTTGTTTTTTAAATAAAGACACTGCATTAATACTTTTTCTATAAGCGCCTTTATGGGCTACCAGTTTGTCGTGTGTTTCGTGGGTAACTCCCTCAATACTCACTTGAACGGAATCTAAACCGGCAGATTTTAAATCATTAGCATATTGCTCATTGATTAGGGTTCCGTTGGTAATTAAATTTACACGCATACCCAGATTTTTAGCATGTTCAGTACATGCAAGCAATACCTCTTTGCGCAAAGTAGGTTCTCCTCCGGTAAAACTTATCGAAGGAACTTTTGCTTCTTTATAGATAGTGTCAATTATTTTTTTAAAGTCTTCAATACCCAACTCATCATTGCTGCCTGTAGGGTTTACAGTACAATTACATCCTGCATAGCAAAACCGGCAGGTCAAATTGCATTTATAGGTTAGGGCTAATTCGGATAAAACCGGTAATTTACTGAAATTCAATGAGAAGGTTTCTTTTTTTACTGCCGGATTTAATGAATACTCATCTAATTTATTTTCCAGATATTTTTTAACGGCAAATACAAAATTCTCAATTTCCACTGCTTTATCTATACCTGTTTTTTTTAGTAATTGTGCTGTTGAACCACCATCGAGTAAAAATTTCATGATTTTGGCAGCTGTTTCATTTATTTGTGTAGCCTGATTAGGTTGTTTGATTAAAATATTATCTTCTAAACGCACAAACACATACGGACGAATATTTTTGATAAATTCATCAATCCAATCAATATTTTTAATCTGTTTTTTTTTGAATTTGAACATTTTTTTTGTTTCTAAACGATATAAATAATTTTTTTAATAGGAAACATTTCCTTTTAGTTTCTATCCATTAACCCACAAAATTATCTTCGGTGAGGTGCTTATCCTCTAACTTTTTGTCATGTATTAACAATAGTTTATCCTTGCGGACTTAAGGTAATATGCTTTTAAATTTTATGAACTTTTTACTTTACAAACTTTCACTAATTAGAGATTGTCTATAAAGTGCTTGATTTTTGAAAAAATTAGATTTTTGATGAATTTTTGTTTTTTTCGTCGCAGCAAATGCTTGTGTATTAGGCAAAACGAAAAAAGCAAAAAGGTGCAAAAAGATATTTTTTCAATTCAATGACTTTATGGACAGACACTAATTAATGCGAACCCCCACTTACACATGCTGAATGACAAGCTGAATGACAAGCTGAATGACAAGCCGAATGGCAAGCTGAATGACATGCTGAGTGGCAAGCATCATGGCAAACATTTATATTTTCAATTATATCTAATGATGGAGCCACAATATGATCCATATTTACAGGAATATCATATTCCAGTTCATGAGGATTAAAATCCCAATATTCATCGTCATATTCCTGATAATCCATATCATTATTACGCATATAATACCAATACCACCATAAATGATCCTGCCTTTGATTACGAAAAACTTCTTGTCTTTCTGGTGGAATGTTCTGCTGCATCCACTCATTCATTAATTTGCGGTAGTATTTTTTAGTTTCTTCTACATCACAATCCCAAGCCTTTTTTTGAATATTTTTAACAATTAAATTCAGTAAATCACTAAGTTCTTCTTGCGAAAATTCACCATCATCGGCTAATGAGTTAAAAAGTTGAGTTTCATATTCATCCAATCCAAACTGTTCAGGATTGCCTTTTACTTCTGCAAAAAGGGGCGATTTTCGCCGGATAGAAATAATACCTCTGCGCTCTAATGATTTTATCATCCCGCTAAGGATACTTTTAAAAGGAATTTCCAGATAAAAAGCAGCTTCCAGAGGGTTTAAATCCATACAAATTTTTCCATCTATGTGATAATGAGATAAGCTTAGTTGTGGTGGTGTCCAATCCAATTTTCCCCAATCAATTTCATCTTTTTGCCTCACAGCTTTCGATATGGATTTATGTTTAAACACAACTAAAAAATAAAATCCGGCTATTATACCTATAATCCACAACCACCATTGCGAATTATTCTGAGCTTGTTTTTCGGCTGCTTTTCGGGTATAAAATTCATCCCAATATGCATCATCTTTTACTACTTCTTTGTTTTGCACCGATTTTACAGGAAGCGCATTTAAATCAAACCAATTAGGCGGAAGATAAATCTGCACCAACATCTGAAAACGGTTTTCCGGATTTTTTTTGTGAAAAACCATTTGTAATTTTCCGGATTTAGTTTTTTGATAATCAATTAAATATTTATCATTCACCCATTTTTCGGTACGAATAATATTTTGTCCCATATAATAATCGCGTAGGTTTTCAATACCGGAAACCACTTGTACCGGAAAAATAATTTTTAAAGTGTAGTGCTCCATATTGTAGGATTCGTCAAATTGCACCGGCGACCAATGGAAAACTACTAATGAATCACCTGTATCTGTTTGGGTATATTCCAAATATTTAGCTTCGCTAAAATTAGTTTCAAAATAAAAAACATAGGTAACATTACCGTTAGAAACACCTTTGCCTTCTGCCAAAATAATATCCCATTTATCGTATCCTACATTACTGATACTTAATGAATAACGATTTCCAAAATCATCTATGGCATAAGATGCATTTGAAAAACCTTTTATGGTAAGTTTTCCGTTACCCGAAAAATAAAAACCATGTAATTCGCCTTCTATAACATGATATTGTACTACATATTTTACCATTGCTTTACCGGTACTGTCAATTTCTACAGTTGTTTCAACAAAATTTATAGTTCCGCTTCCGGCAAAGATGTAAGTATAAACGATTAGTGATAAAACCAGAAAAATGCTACGCATAATTGTATTTTTTGTATAATAAACAGCGAAAATTATCTTTTTTTTTAAGATTAATTTATATCGAATGGATTGATTACTACAAGTTTATCCTTTTAATAACATCTATAAACTTTTATACCATTCAATTTGTAAGCAATTAACTCTCAATCTTTATTAATTTCAAAATAATTGTAAAGAAATCTGTTGTTCTTTATTTTTTTATAATATTGGAACAAAAAGCGTTCATTAGATTTTATTAAATTAATTTTTTGGTATTGCCCACTGCTATTGATTAGGTAAAAACCATATTTTAATTGCTTTACAAATTGTTGTAACCATAAAGCCGTTCCTTTTTTGTTTTGGGCGGTACAGTGTTTCGC
>JALWNR010000042.1 GCA_027083715.1 Bacteroidales bacterium | reverse complement strand
TATTTAAAGTTACTTTTATTGTTCGTGATTATAGACAAAAAGAGAAAGAAAATTTTGAAAATATTCATCTATTAAAAACTTTTAAATTATCGTTAAAAGAAAGTTTCATTTCAAAAGTGATTAATGCATTCCGGTTATTTTTTATTTATAATAAAATAAAGCCGGATATTTTAATAACTACATCGGCAAATTCAATAACTGGGCTCACTGCATTTTATAAAAGCTTATACAAAAAAAAGCTTATTTACAGAACAGCATCTGATATTGATGTAAATAAACAATGGATTAAAACCCATATAATTACCGGAAAACTCTTTCAGTACGGTATGGAAAATGCAGATATTGTAACTGTTCAAAGCAAAAAGCAACAAGTTTGGGCACAAAAATATCATCATATTAAAGCTGTATTATTAAAGAATGCTTTTCCTGTAAAGCCATTTCAGAATCAAGAAAAAAAGTTTATTTTATGGGTTAGTCGGTTTGCTCCGATGAAAAATCCTGAACTTTTTCTGAATTTAGCACAAGAAATTCCAAAAGAAAAATTTGTGATGATTTGTCCTTATAATCCTACGGATTATAAAAAATGGAAAATTTTGAAAAATAAAGCACAAAACATTCCAAATCTTACTTTTATCGAAAAAGTGCCTTTTTCTGAAATTCAGGACTATTTTAACCAATCAAAACTATTTGTGAATACTTCTGATTTTGAAGGTTTTCCGAATACTTTTTTGCAAGCGGCGCAAGGCAAAACACCAATTATATCCTTAAATGTAAACCCTGATAATTTTATCGATGAATACAATTGTGGGATATTTTGCCATAATGATTTTAAGCAGCTTGTTGAACAAACTAAAAAATTATTGCAAAATCCTGATAAAATAGACTTAAAAGGCAAGAACGCCTATCGATATTTAAAAGAAAATCATGATATAAACAAAATAGGCAAACAACTGGAAAATATTATTTACCAAACGGTTAGTGTTTAAACATCTCTATTATATCAATCTGTAAATAAGCAAACAAAATATAAAACAATTCAGTATATTCGCAGTTATGAGATTTTTAATTATCGCACCGCGTTTCCATACCAATTTGTATTATCGCTGTTTGGCTTTGCAAAATGAAGGACATACAGTAAAAGTAGTGGTTTTATATAAAGGGAAATCAGAATTTTACAATGAAATTGATATTCAGCTAATAAAACTATCAATTTTAAACCGCTTTTTAAATGGATTTATTAAATTATTAAAAAAAAATTACCTGAAAACAACTTTTGAATTGAGAATAGAAGTTCCCAACAAAGCACTTAACAAAATATTTAAAGAATATCGCCCCAATGCCGTTTTATTAAAAGCCTATCAAAATGCCTTAGCAATAAAAACACTCCTTATTGCTAAACACTACAAAGCTAAAACACTGATGCTTATACAAACCCCTTATACTCATATAAAAGGTTCAGAGCGTTTATTTAGATGGAATATTTTGCTTTTTAAATTTTTGAAAGTACATTCTTACATTACGCCTATAAAAGAAAATTATGATGCCTTTAAAGCTTTTGGTATTCAAAATGTATATTATCTGCCATTTGTATTTCCTAAGCAAATCATAAATATTTCAGAAAAACAGATTAACACTATAAATATTTTATCAATAGGTAAATTTCAAAAACGTAAAGACCAATTACTTTTGTTACATGTTTTTAACAAACTAAAAAAAGAAAATTACGATATAAAACTCTGTTTAATCGGCGAAGCGGTCAATACAAAAT
>JALWNR010000041.1 GCA_027083715.1 Bacteroidales bacterium | reverse complement strand
TCATTTTTAAATAATAAAATACCTTTAGGTATTAATTTATAGGATGCAAATAGAATAAATCTTAAAAGATTATTGTAATTTTGCAGCCAAAATTAGTATTTAATGATGGAAATCAAAAGAAATGAGATAGAATTAATGGCACCTGTTGGTTCGTACGAATCGTTAATGGCAGCCATTCAGGCAGGGGCAGATTCTGTATATTTTGGTGTGGAACAGCTTAATATGCGGGCAAAATCCACCAATAATTTTACTACCGAAGATTTACAAAATATTGTAAAAATTTGTAATGAGCATAAAATAAAATCGTATTTGGTGGTAAATACCATAATATACGACCACGATATCCGGCTGATGAAACAATTGGTGGACATTGCTAAAGCAAGTGGTGTTACGGCAATTATCGCATCCGATCAGGCAGTAATTAATTATGCTTTTTCGCAGGGTGTTGAGCTGCATATTTCTACACAGGTGAATGTGAGTAATATTGAAACGTTAAAATTTTATGCACATTTTGCCGATGTAATGGTCTTGGCGCGGGAATTGAGCCTGAAGCAGGTAGCAAAAATTACCGAAGCTATTGAAAAGGAGCAGATAAAAGGTCCTTCCGGTAAGTTGATACGAGTAGAAATTTTTGCACACGGAGCTTTGTGTATGGCAGTTTCGGGTAAATGTTATCTGAGCTTGCATGAGCAAAATTCATCGGCAAATCGGGGTGCCTGCCTGCAAACTTGTCGAAAATCATACATTGTAACCGAAAAAGAAACCGGCTATGAGCTGGAAATTGATAATGAATACATCATGTCGCCTAAAGATTTGAGTACGATTGGTTTTGTAGATAAAATACTGAAGGCGGGTGTAAAAGTATTTAAGATTGAAGGGCGTGCACGTCCGCCGGAATATGTAAAAACCGTTTCGGAATGTTATAATGAAGCAATTTCTGCGGTGATTGAAGGCAATTATACACGGGAAAAAATTGAAGGCTGGGAAAAACGGCTGACAACGGTATTTAATCGTGGTTTTTGGGATGGATATTATTTGGGGCGTAAACTGGGTGAATGGAGCAAGGATTACGGCTCAAAAGCTACCAAAACCAAAGAGTTTTTGGGCAAAGGCACCAATTATTTCAGCAAGTTGAAAGTGGCTGAATTTCAGTTACAGGCAGGAAATTTAAAGGTAGGCGATGAAATACTGATTACAGGACCGACTACAGGAGTAATTCAAACCACAGTAAAAGAAATTCGTGTAGATTTAAAAAATACCGAAGCCGCACATAAGGGGCAAACTATTTCGGTACCTGTTGCAGAAAAAGTTAGAAGAGCCGATAAGTTGTATAAATTGGTTTCTGTTTAATATAAACGGATATTTGGATAATTAGCAATTAGAAAAATACACTAATTGCCTATTATCTGATTTCTAATCACCCGATAAAGCATAATTAATTTTATTTCTGCTAAATACAGCAGTCATTTTTCTTAGGAGCAATTTATGATACGTATTACACACCATAGAACCAACTGCATCGGCTGCGGGTATTGCAACGAAGTTGCACCTTATCGCTGGCACATGAATGATAAGGACGGTAAAAGCGACCTTGTCGGTGCTGTAGGTAAAAAAGAAATTTATACCATGCTTGCCGCAGAGGATGAATGGGAAGATAATAAAGAGGCGGCAGCGCTTTGTCCGGTTAAGATTATCAGAGTGGAAAAAGCCTAATACTAAACCGCTGTCGAGATGGTGATTTAGAAAATGAATTATTTTAGTTTTGTTTGCTTTCAAAAAAATCTTGCATAGCTACAGCTACGGAATATTTTTTTGAAAGCAAACAGGGATAAAAGAACGGCGAAGCCTTCACGAACACAAATTAATATAAACTTATTTGTGAGTAAACTTTTTATATTCATCAGCTTGATAGCTGTTTAGTATAAGCACATGGTGTTATAAGAAAACTATATAAAATGAGAGGTTAAAATTACAAACTCATGGAGGCTCAATATCGATAGAGATAGCTGAAAAACAGATTACTGCACTCCGTGTGGAGTGCGATAGTTTTTATACGAAACCGCTTAAATATTTTTGAGAAAATCATCAAGCATTTTGGTATCATCACTTTATAAATTATTTTTAATCAATGAATTATGTGTTTTTAGGATTTAAGCTAAATTATTTAGTTCCTCAATAAATTTATCCACCATTTCCTCTTTTGTAGCCCATGATGTTACTAAGCGGATGCTTGAACGGCTTTCATCAAAGGGTGCCCAAACATAAAAACCAAATTTTTTGCTTAATTTTTCGATTAAACTGTTTGGCAAAACCGGAAAAATTTGATTTGAAACGGGTTCTGTCAAAAAATCGTAGCCTGCTTTTCTGAGACCTTTTGCTAATTTCATTGCCATTGCGTTTGCATGGTGTGCCAGCTGATAAAACAAATCATTTTTAAACAATTCGACAAACTGAATCCCAAAAATTCTGCCTTTTGCCAGCAAAGCACCACGCTGTTTCATCGCAAAGCGAAAGTTTTTCTGTAAATCAGGATGATTTATTACAATGGCTTCGCCCAAAAGTGCTCCGTTTTTTGTTCCGCCTATGTAAAATACATCTGTTAACCGTGCAAAATCAGGAAATTTCAAGTCTCCGGCAGGTGATGTCAGTGCTGAGGCAAGACGTGCCCCGTCCATAAATAAATATAAACCGTATTTTTTGCAAATTCCGGACAAATCTTCCAGCTCTTTTTTCGTGTAAACCGTGCCTAACTCAGTAGAATTAGAAATATAAACCATTCCGGGCTTTACCATGTGCTCGTCTGAGTGATACGCTACCTGAGCTTCTATATCCTTTGGATATAACTTTCCGTTTTTGGTTTGTACTGTATTAATTTTATGTCCTGTGGCTTCAATTGCACCGGTTTCGTGTACGGCAATATGTCCGCTTGCAGCAGCAATTACCGATTCATAGGGTTTTAACAAAGAAGAAATAACAATCAGGTTTGCCTGAGTGCCCCCTGAAACAAAATGCACGTCTGAATTTTTACTTTGAATTATTTCAAAAATACTTTTTTTTGCCAGATTGCAATAATTATCCTCCCCGTAACCCTCTTCCTGATAGTAGTTTGATGCGTTTAAGGCTTGAAGGATATTCGGGTGTGCACCTTCGCTGTAATCGTTTTTGAAATTATAGATAATCATGGATTATTTTTTTGATTTGGAATGCAAAAATACATTTTTTTCAATGTTATGTAAATTAAACCACGCAACCATTAGATATTTTCAATACGAAAACCGCTTTGTTGTTTTTAAAAAATCGGAAAATTTCATCATTTATTAAAGCCATAATCTGATGATAATCACCGGTTATAATTGTACTCATGCTGTTGGTTTCCACTTTTAAATCCTGGCAGCTGTATATTTTTTCCAGAAAAAGTTTTACATCATCGGGGTAATTTTCAGCAAAAGGATAAAGGCTGATTTCCAGAGAGATATTCATCGTAATTATTTTTTTTGAACCATTGCTGCAATAAAAGCGCCTTTATTTAGTTTCTCCTGCGCGGTATATTTTTCATCACAAAAAGTATTGTTTTCAACTATCACACAAGCGTTGATCTGAGGCGTTCCGAATTTTGACAAATGTTTTTGTAACAGTTTGTAGCTGAGAAAATGGGCATTTTTATACACCGGGTCGTCTTTTTTATCATTCCAAAAATCGGAACTGCCATTTAATCCTGCGCAAATAAAATAACCGGAAGGTTTTAGTACACGATAAATCTCTTCAAAAGCTTTTTCTAAATCTCCGCTAAATTCCAAAGAGGTAATGGCAGCAATATTTTCGACAGATTCATCCGCATTTTCAAGATTCAGCACATCACCCGGTTTAAAAACTACGTTTTTAATATTTTTCGACTTTGCTATTTTTAGCATCTCCTCCGAAATATCCATTGCTGTAACTGAAAATCCGCTTTGTGCAAAAAAATCAGACCAATGTCCTGTTCCGCATCCGATTTCAAAAATGTTTTTTGTAGCTAATTTTTTCAGAAAATCAGCAATAATTGCTTTTTCTAATTTATCAATATTTTGTCCGAAATTTGATCGGTAATACGCATCATATTCATGCGAAATAGCTCCAAAATCAAAAGTACTTTGCATAATTATCGTCCAATATCATTATAATCAGGTAGCTCTTCAATGTCCATATCTTGGGCATCATCAGGAAATTCAGCTTTTGGTGGTGTTCTTGCTTCAAATTTTAAGCGTGGTAATATGGTTGGTGCAAAATCCTTAAATGGTTTGTAAAATAAAGTGATTGATTTTTCATTATCAGGAATAATATGTACGTTTTGATCAATTCTATCCACAAATAAAAGAAAAACACTAATTATGAAAGCATATTTAACTCCACCGAAAAAAGCTCCTAAAACCCTTGTCGAAATTGGTTTTGGTACAGATTCTACTTGTTTTTGTACAATACGCGCAGTCCAGTCGGCACCAAAAATAATAAAGCCAAACATTAAAGCAAAAACCACTACCGGAAAATTAGGCAAAGCTACCACAGATTTATCCATTACCATATAATAAATGGACATCGATACTTTAGAACCGACAAATACACCTGCAAGTAAAACAAAAAGTGCAATAGTTTGTACAATAAAGCCCTGCATATATCCTTTATAAAGCGCCCAGAGCATTATGCCGGCAATAATAAAATCAAATAAACTTATATGTTTGTCGATATAAACATCCATGTGTTCATGTATTTAATATTCAAGATGTTAATCAGTAATTGTATAATAAAAATGAATAATAAAAGTTAATTATTTTAGTGTAAAAATATAAATAAACTTTGATTTTTGTATAATTTCTTAAAAAAAACAATTCGTGCAGGTTTTTTAATCAGTATTTTTAACTTTGTAATCTAAACCTAAAAAAGTATAACCGGATAATGACTTTAATACATTCCATTGTTTCCTGGGCGACCATAAAACGGATGAATCAAATTGAATTATTTGAAAAATATCCTGAAAATGTTCAGTATGAACAGCTTTTTAATCTTTTAAAATTGGCTAAAGATACGGAATTTGGCAAAAAACATGATTTTGAAAGCATTAATAACTACACGGATTATCGGACAAAAGTTCCTATTCGTAACTACGAAGATTTTTCTGAATATATTGAGCGTATCCGAAAAGGGGAACAGAATATTTTGTGGCACAGCGAAATAGAGTGGTTTGCCAAATCATCGGGAACCACTGCCGATAAAAGCAAGTTTATTCCTGTAAGCAAGGAGTCATTGGAAAATTGTCATTTTCGGGGTGGACGCGATGTAATTGCGCTTTATACCTCCAATTTTCCCGGATACAGTATTTTTACGGGAAAGGCTTTGGTTATTGGTGGTAGCCAGCAAATCAATAAATATGAAAATGAACTTTATTATGGCGATTTATCGGCTGTTTTAATTGAAAATCTACCTTTTTGGGTGAGAATGTTACAAACACCCGAAAAAAAAATTGCCTTAATGGACGAGTGGGAACAAAAAATTGAGCTGATGGCTAAATCAACCATTGGTGAAAATGTAACCAATATTTCGGGAGTGCCTTCATGGACACTGGTTTTGATTAAACGCATACTGGAAATCACCGGAAAGAGTAATTTGCTGGAAGTTTGGCCCAATCTGGAACTGTTTGTGCACGGAGGGGTCAGCTTTACACCTTATCGTGAGCAGTTTAAAAAAATAATTCCTTCGGATAAAATGAATTATCTGGAAACTTATAATGCTTCCGAGGGTTTTTTTGCCATTCAGGATTACCCCGATGCAAACGGAATGTTGCTCATGCTCGACTATGGCATTTTTTACGAGTTTCTTCCTATGGAAGAATATGGGAAAGAAAACCCTAAAACAATTACGCTGGAAGAAGTGGAACTGGATAAAAATTATGCACTAATTATTTCTACCAACGGAGGTTTGTGGCGTTATATAATTGGCGATACGATAAAATTCACCTCAAAATATCCTTTTCGGATAAAAATTACCGGACGCACCAAACATTTTATCAATGCTTTTGGCGAAGAGTTGATTATTGACAATGCGGAAACTGCCCTGAAAAAAGCCTGCGAACGTACCGGTGCTGAAATAAAGGAATACACGGCTGCTCCTATTTTTATGGATGAAAACCGAAACGGAGGACATCAGTGGCTGTTTGAGTTTTCAAAAATGCCGGATAGTTTAGAACACTTTGCCGAAATACTGGATACTACTTTAAAATCGGTTAATTCGGATTATGAATCTAAGCGTTATAAAGATATTTCGTTGGCTTTTCCTATGGTGGAAGTTGCTCGCGAAGGCTTGTTTTATGACTGGATGAAAGAACGCGGAAAACTGGGGGGACAAAATAAAGTACCACGCCTTGCAAATCACCGTGAATATATTGAACATTTATTAAAATTGAACAACACAAAATAATAGAGCATGGCAAAAGATTGGAAAGAACGTCTCGGAATGGTATATTCCACTAATCCGGATTTTGAATATGATTACGATAAGGAGGAAGAAAAAGAAACATTGCCTCCGCAGCAGCAAAACCTGAAAGTAAGTCTTGATAAGAAAGGAAGAAAAGGAAAGGCAGTAACTTTAATTACAGGTTTTGTCGGAACGGAAGACGATTTAAAGACACTGGCAAAAACATTGAAAACAAAATGCGGGGTAGGAGGCTCGGCAAAAGAAGGCGAAATTCTTATTCAGGGCGATTTTCGGGATAAAATTATGGAAATTTTGAAAAAAGAAGGCTATAAAGTGAAACGTGCCGGCGGATAAGCTTTTGAAATTTAGCCTTTTATAACAATTCCTGTAAACTGAATAACAAACGGAATTGTCATTAAAAACATCAAAATTCCTAAAATAAGAGCAATCCATGCCATATTATCTCCACGGTAAGTCTCTTTATTGCGGTTAATCAGCTTTAAAGACTGAATTGCGAGAATTATGGTAAAAATACTTATCCCGAAACTGGTAAAAGTACCTGCTATCAGCACCCACTTCATATGTGCAAAGAGGATGGATAACATTACTACAACTCCTGCGATTGCTGCGTTCAGTGCATGTTTTGCTTTTGGGTGAACAATTTTTGTACTCATGTTTTTTATTTTAGCATGTAAAATAAAGCTATTTGTTTCAGATTACAAAATCATAATTCCTGCCATAAACCTGCCGGCTTCTCCACGTCTTGCAGAATAAAAAGAATGGTTTTGTTGGTAAGTACATAAGCCTGAAATTTCTATATTTTCCTCTTTCAGTCCGCTTTGCAATAATTGTTCTTTATTGGCTGCCCACAAATCCAGATAATATTTACCTTTTTCTTTTCCTTTGGAAAAGAAAGTCTGAAAACCGGAAATGTGTTTTTTAAATTCATTATAAACCAAATCGTCCACTTCATAATGTTTTTGACTTATTGATGGACCGATTCCTGCTAAAATATCCCCGGGATCAGATTGAAAATTATTTATCATCTTTTCAATGGTTTTCCTGGCAATTTTTTTGTAAGTGCCACGCCAGCCTGCATGAGCTACTCCAATTACTTTTTGTTTGGGGTCGTAAAACAAAAGAGGTGCACAATCGCCTGCCATAGCAATCAGGCAAATTCCTTTTTCGCGGGTAATCATCGCATCATTATCTTTAATTGCCGATGCATAGGAATACACCCCTTTGCCTTTATCTCGTTTTGTGATTACCGGACACTGTGTGCCGTGCACTTGCTGCTGAAAAACAAAATTATTTATATCCGTTTCAAGAACTTTGGCAATTTGCCTACGGTTTTCAACAACTTGTTGCTTGTTTTTTCTTTTAAAAAGACTCATGTTTCCAAAATCCTTACTGCTGATAAAGTGCTTAATATCTGCCTGTTCTGAAAGGTGCTCAAACCGGAAATATGCCTGCCCGTTTTTTAAGATTTCTACCATTTTGTTCTGTTCATAAAATTTGCCGAATATAAAAATTTATTTCATCTTTGTATTTTAATTTAAATTAAATAAAAATAAGCATGTCCGGTTTAATTTTATAATTATTAAATTGTTACCGGATAAATTATTTTATTCAAAAACAATACAGA
>JALWNR010000040.1 GCA_027083715.1 Bacteroidales bacterium | reverse complement strand
TGAAATAAAAGGACTTGTTTTATCAAAAAATGGAACGCCATTACCAGGGACAAACATTTCATTAAATAAAAATAGACTTATTGGAACAGTAACAAATGCTTGTGGAGAATTTAAGCTGAAAATTCCCGAAGACAGAAATGACTATTTAATGTTTTCAATGATTTCTGAACCCTTTTATTTTGACCTAAGGCAAATTACTGACAAAGATTTAAATAAGACTCTTGTTTTTAGAATCATTTTATTTCGTGAAAATAGAAAATCACAGAATATTGGTAATTGGAAAGAAGAAATTACAATTGACTGTGAAGAATTTAATGACAAGAAAACATTTAGGTTAACAAAGAAAAATAGAAAATGGCCAACCGCCAACAAAAGCTAAACCAAATAAGGATAATTTACTGTTTTATAATTAGTTACAACAATAATCGCCGCCAAATCTTCGATTTGACGTTTTTAATTACTATATTTGGTAAATCAAAAATTTGGCTATTTACTAAAAGTAAACAAAATCCTGCACTACGCATAGCCAAACCGTTAGCCTTAATTTAAAAACAGAAAAATAAAGAACATGAAATTATCACTAACAAGTTTATCAATAGTAATTATAATCTTAGCCACATCTTGTAAAAAAGAAGAAGTAGTATCTGTACCGGATATTGTTAATCCTACACCACCAATAGTTTATGTTGCCGGCGATGGGAGCGGGAATTATAATTGCGATGGGGAAAGCGACCAAATAGAAATTAATGCCGCATTAGATTATGTTGCTGAACATTCGGAATATACAACGGTATATCTGAAAGGTGCAAATACTTTCTGGATTGATGAACCAATTTATATTTCGGGCAATACAACATTAGAAGGTGATGAAAATGCCATTGTAAAGCTTGTTGATAATGCAAATTGGCAGCAACAATTCAAACCGCTTATCGGGCAAAAAGGGACTATATTAGAAGAGATAATGCCGGATCAAAGTGTTACAACCGGAAATATAACAATCAGGGGCTTTGAACTGAACGGAAACAGAGCTCATCAATCGGAACCATCAGGACACAGCTATTACCGGATGATTCAATTACAAAACTGTTATAATGTTACAATAAACGATATGTATATTCACAACGGGCTAGCCGATGGCATCATATTAGAATTTGGTGTAGATCTAAGCAAAAATGAAACAATATATAATATCAATTCTAAATTTTACAACAATCGAATTCACTACGATGGGCATGATGGAATATATGTAGGACAGGCTACAAATTTTGAAATTTATAACAACAACATAACAAATACACGAACCGATGCAAGTATAAGAACGCAAAATTGCAATAATTTTAAAATTTATAATAATATAGCAGGACTTGCACCCGACAGGCAAATGGCGGGCTCAGCTGCTGTTCATGTCATGAATCGTGGAGATGTTATTGCTGATGATATAGAAATTTACAACAATTTTTTTTATGGTAATCAAGTTTGGCACGGCATCTGGTTGGAGCAATTAACAGATGGTGGTGCAGGTACGCTAAATGCTCATACAGGTGTTTATATTCATAATAATGTTATTTCTCAATGCAAATTAGCAGGTATTGGAATTTATGGCTTTAACAATACACGCATTGAAAATAATCTTATTGAAATAAGTGCAGAAGATGCAGGGATTACTTTTTATCAAGGAGACCCTGTAAACCCTTCTTTATCAGGATTTCAAACTTATGTTAAGAATAATATTATCGTAAGAAATGCTACTTACGGAATTGACAATCAACAACCTTCGATTCATACCTTTATTTCAGATTACAACTGCATAAATGGAAATATAATCGGGAATTACCACAATGTAACATCTTCAACCGATATTTACTCAGACCCCTTGCTTGCTTGCGAATATGAGTTACACGATAGTAGATATTATAACGTAACAAGTTATAATATTTTTAGTCCGATCTGGGAAAACGCTGATGGTTTGGAAGATAGTGAAAATCCCGTGTGCAAAACTGATCTGGGAGCAAACAAAGTTTGGCAGATTTATCATTTAAAATCAGAAAACGGACGTTGGACCGGAACACAATGGGTTTATGACAATAGTACAAGTCCTTGCATTGATACAGGCGACCCTGCATCAGATTATTCAAATGAACCAACACCAAACGGAAACAGAATAAATATCGGAGCTTTTGGAAATACAACGGAAGCATCAAAAACAAAATGATAAATATGGGTTTTAAATCAAAATTAGGATAAAAACTAAGGCTAACAAAAAACATAGAGCATTTGGCAGATAGCGCTAAAAAAGAGTGTGATTAAACATAATGGTAAATTGAAACATTGGAGCATCGAAATGCCAAACGCCATATTTAAACCGTTAGCGGCAATTAGAAATTAATGAAAATATCACAAATCCATAACATAAAATTTAATACAGAAGAAAGTGTTAAAACTGCTACTCTATCAACACCTAATGAATTAGTTATGTTGATGAGTTCTGGTGACGTAGTTCGTTATTATATTGAAGAACAAAAGAAGGAACATTTATTTTCTGTAAAAAATAGTTTTAGTTATAAAGATGGTGGTTTTGATGTAAATGCAAAATCGACCATTTACACTTTGGATTCAATTGTGGTTATAGTAAATGATTTTAAGTTACATGGATTTATTCACTATCCGAGCAAATATGAAAAACTGCACCTATGGAGAAAAGATTACCACGCAGATATTTCTTGTTACCCAATATCATTGTTTAAAAATAAAGAAGGGGTACCTCATTTGATATATGGTGAAGATTGGAATCACTTGCAAATAGTGAACTTAGATACAAGACAAATTCTTACTGCATCAAAATCTTTAATAGAAGAAAATGCAGAGGAAAAGCATCTTGAATTTTATAAAAATCATAAAGAATATAATAAACATCTATGGCCGGAACCATACAACTATTTCTTCGGTAAGCTGGAAATGTCTCCTAATAAAAAGAATTTTTTGAGTGCAGGATGGATATGGGGCTCATATGATGCTTATAATATTTATGAAGTCGAACATTTCATAGAAAGCGATAGAATTGCCGATATGAATATCGGTAGTTGGGAACACAGCGATAGAGCCGTTTGTTGGATAGATAATAAAACAGTTGCTATTGCATATAATCCAACAGAAGAAGAGGAAAATGAAGAATATGCCCCTCAAGAAATACATTTTTATAAAATTGATAATAAAAATTCAAAATTTGAGAGAAAAGTTCAAATAGTCGGTTTAGATGTGGTAAATTCTAAATTTTATTTTAATAAAAACTTTAATTGGATTATTGTCTTATCTGATAAAGCTGGAACCGTTTTACTATCTTTGGATGGAGCGGTTTTATTTCAAGATGAGAAATTGAATTTAGATGCATATTATCCCGACTTAGATCTGTTTGTAAAAGCTGATTATAAATCTGTTATTGTTTATCAAATAAGAAAAAACCGCTATTGAAAGGATTGATTTTAGACACTGTCTAATAAAGTGTGTAATCACGTTCATACATATGGTTTCTTTGAGGATTATATCCTTGGAAATAGGCTTTATTGCTCTTTGATGACATATATTTACCCGTTTAGGGATTAAATTTATTTACTTCTCAATACTGATAAAATGGCAACAATACAGAAAATTCCCGCAATTATTCCGACTGCTGAAAATCCTGCCAAAGGAAGTATAAGCATACTCACTGTCAATGCTCCGGTTGCCGAACCGAATAAATCGGCACTGTAAATTTTTCCAGCGGTTTTTGCCGTTTGTTCTTTGCTTAATTGTTCGTTTAAATAAAAAATATATCCGCTTAGTGCTGATATAATTAAAGTCAGCAAAAAAATCAAAAGATAATTTAACCATATTGCCTTGATACTTGATAAACCGTAAACAAACAAAAAAGGCAAGACAAACATTAAACCGGCAAATAACAAATAAGAACTTCTATACTGTTTTTCAATTACTTTATGCAGATATTTAGGCAAAAGCATTGCTCCGGCAGCTAATCCTGCCATAAAAAGCATAATAATCATGCTTAACATACTGAAAATATTGCCGTAAATAATTTGAAAAGATAGAATAATAAGCAATTCGGCACTCATTGAAGCAAAACCGATAGCGAACATGCCCAAGCCTGTTTTATCGATGTTTTTAATCAGGAAAATAAAAAATAAAGCCAGAAAAGCGGCTAATATCCAATAATTGCTTTTAAAGCGGCTCATTTGCGATTTTATTTGACCCATATAAGCAACGGGTGAAAAATAGCGATTGATTTTACTGTTTTTATCGATGCGTTTTTTAATTATTGCTGCACCTTGTGCAATGGAAAAATCATCAAGGTAATAAGCGATGTATTCATTTTCGATGTTTTTTTCAAGGATTTTTTGCGCAAAATTCAAATCAACAGACTGCGATGAGGCTAAAAAGTAATCTTTTTCACCCGGAATAATCGCCACATGCTTAAAAATTTTTGATAAAGTGGCATATAAAACCGAATGATTGACCGCAGCATCTTTACTTAAATAATTGGCACTCGAAGGTAATTGTGTTTTAACAATTCCTTGCGGATTAAGATGTTTTTGCAACAATTTAAAAAATTCCAAAGTATAATACCGGTTGGTTTCGGCGGTTAAGGGTGGCGGGATATTGAGTAAAATAACATCATATTTTAATGAATCTTTCTGTAAAAATAAACGCACATCGGTAATCCGGTAGTTGATTTTATCACTTTCGGGCAAACGAATAAATTTTTCGGCACCCGAAATCAGAGCGGGATTAATTTCCAGATAATCAATGCGTTTAACCGGATATTTAAGCAATTCGTTTAATTGTCCGCTGATGCCGCCCGAAACCAACAGAATATTTTGCGGATTTTTGCTTTGCAACATGGCAAAATGAACAGATTCTTCGTTTTCGGCAATATTTCCGTTGCCACCGCCCAAAGTATCGGTAGAGAATAAAAAATTTCCGTTTTCGTAAAAATTAATTTGTCCCGAATTTTCCGTTAAAATAACATTGCCGTAAGGCGAATTTTTTAAATAAACTATTTTTTGATTAATCAATAAAAATTCTTTGACGATTTTTTCCAAAGGAAAATAAAACAAGCTGATAAAAACAAAAGCTGCAAGCAAATTAGTCCTGATTTTCTTTGCCTTTCCTGAAAAAAACAAGGTAGCCGTAAAAACATTTAATGGCAACAAAATCAATAAAGTACGGAAACTATCCAAAACATAAATCAACAAAAAGTTAAACAGTAATCCGCCTGCAAGACTTCCGATGGCTTCATAAGCATAAATTAAATGTGCTTTTTTACTTGATGAAGTCGTTTTTGAATACAAGAAACTCAACAAACTGAATAAAAATCCGGAAAATAAATTAAACGGAATGAGTAAAAAAAACGAATAGAAAACAATTTGTGTTAAACCGGTTTCCGTTCCGGGTAAAAAGATTCTGTTTTTTAAATAAATCATTAGAAATAGGGTAAGTACAGGTAAAACAGCCAATAAAATCAAGATGAATTTCAGACTTTTTACCGGAAAGTACATTTTTCCGGTATTTTTACCAATGTACGACCCAAAACCTGTAAGTACTAACCAATTAAAAAAGAACACTCCGATAATCAGTTCGTTACCCGAAAACAACGCCAAAAATTCGCGAATAAATACCACTTGCGTGATAAAACTTGTAGCGCCGAGGCTTATGGCTGCAATTTTTAAGGATTTTTGCATACCGGCAGGTAGTTTTTCTTTGCTTAATGCTTGGCTATGATCTTTTGTACTTTTAAAAATCTTTGAAAAATAGTTTAAATGCCACAAAATATGAAATAAAGCTATCCAGAACAGAGCCACACCCACATCAACATGCCAAAAAGTTAAATCGTCGGCAATGGAAATATCCCAATCGTAATTAATTTGAAAGGTAAGAAAAAGCCCGAACCCGCCGGAAACAAGGAAACTAATCAGCAATAAAGCATTCCAAAACCTGCGGTGATATAGTTTGTTCATTAAGCCTGATTGTACCATCAGCCAGCTTAAACCGTAAAATAAAAAGGTCAATACACTTATGGATATTAAGTCGTATTTTGCTTGCACTTCTATTTAATTATCAATTATACAATGGTTCAATTATACAATGATACAGTTATTCAATATAACAGAAACAAAAACCCATACTCAGCATCCAACTCCTTGCATCGAATCCAACAATCCGCCGGTAGTCGGACAAGTTTTAACAATTTAGCAATGTAATAATTTAACAATTACCCAGAGCCTAACACCCGGCACCCTACATCCAATCCAACAATCCGCCGGTAGTCGGACAAGTTGTAGCAATTTAACAATGTAACAATTTAGCAATGTAACAATTTAACAATTACCCAGTGCCCAGAACCCAGCACCCTACATCCAATCCAAAAATTCGTCGGTAGTCGGACAAGTTTTAACAATTTAATCTTCACTCTTCCCCAAAAACAATTGCTTCATATACATACATTTCAGCATCTTTTAACTCATCAAGCGGAATACCTGCTTTGTATTGTGCGCAATAGTTGACAAATTGCTCGCGTGTCCAGTGATTATCGCTTGCTACTTGCGGCAATAAAGTTCCGTGCCGGTAGCCTTTTTTAATGTAAATACCGTGTTTACCTATTTCAATGTCATTAATCGAGTTGATTTTTTTCATGGGTGTAAGCACCGAAATTTCAATTTCTAATTTATCCACTTCTTTTTCCTTAACGGGCGAAAAGCGCGAATCGTTCATTGCAGATGAGACAGCCATATCTTGCACTACACGATATAAAGGTTCGTTAGCGGCAAAAATACCAATGCATCCACGCAAGTGATGTTGTTTGTTTAAAGTAACAAAAGCTCCGCAATTGGTTTTTAATGCTTTGGAAAAGCCGGTAGTGTCAATTTCGGGTTTTTTGCCTGTTTTTACATAAGTTTCAATAGTTTCACGGGCAATTTTCAATAAAGTTTCTTTATCCTGAGTACTTAAAGTAAAGCCCCACGGATTTTTTTCATCAGCTTTGCTGATTACCATAGCATTATAGCCAACCACACGGTCTTTGCCCCCATAAGGCGAATCGCCGGAATTTTGATATTTGATTGAATGAAACTGCAAACTCCTGTCGCTTTGTGTAATATACAGTAAAACCAATGCCGGACTAAGTCCACACATACTGGTTGCCAGATGCTCAATGTTTTTACTTGCATTTTCCCTGATTTGCTTGATTAATGCTTTCGGGTTGTTTTTTAAAATAGCCTGTGCCGTTAAACTATCCACGATTTTAGCATCCTGATAAGCAGGATAATGCGAGAAATCGGAACTAATTACAAATAAATTATCCTTGTTGAAATAAGGTTTAAGTATGGCTGCAATTTCTTTAATGATTTTCTCGTTTTGTGTGCCGATAACAATCGGAACAATTTGAAAATCCTGTTTCAGGTGATATTGCAAAAAAGGTAATTGAACTTCAATGGCATGTTCTTGCGTATGTGCAGCGGATACATAAGCAAAATATTTGCTTGTTTTAATTAGTTGATTCGCCGTTTCAAAATCAACGTTTACTTCGCCCAAGGGTGTTTCATAATTACCGATATTGTAAATTGATGCACCGGCAAAAGCATGATAATGACCGGGTGCTAAAATAAAAATATGCTTGTATTTTTTATCCGGGTCGATTTGTGCATAAGCATTTGCCGCTACTTCGCCCGAAAAAATATATCCTGCATGGGGTGCAATTAAGGCATATACATTATTAATGTGTTTATTTTCCGCTTTGCTGAAAAAATCTTTTAATTGATTGATTAACTTATTTTTATCCGAAGGATAAAAACTTCCGGCAACTACCGGTTTACGGTTTATTAATTTTTGATTTTTTTCTTGTGCATTGCACGAAAATAAAGACAAATAAAAAACAAATAATATCAGATATTCGACAAATACTCTCATTACTATAGTTTAGAAATAAGTATAGTAAATTTACAAAGTTTTCAGAATGCTGCAAAAAATTAAACTGACTAAAATATTGATAATTTATATTTAGCTATTAAACACTTAAATAATCTTAACAATATTTAACAGTATGT
>JALWNR010000039.1 GCA_027083715.1 Bacteroidales bacterium | reverse complement strand
ATTCTGCTTATTTTTTCACTTCTAATCAAATAAAAAAATAAGAATCACACTTGTTTGGCATGAATTTTAAGTATTAACATACTAAAATACACATCTAAATTTTTCAATTAATTTAGCTTTATTATCTTTGTCATAGATTAAGTTTGCTTGAAACAAAATAGTTATGTTAAAAATATATATGAAACAAGCATGATTAAAACAATAACTAAACATATTATAAGGATTTTATTCATGCAGTTCTTCCGCAGTAGCGGAACAGGCTATGTGGCAAATAAAAATAATATAAAAAATTATCACATGAAAAATATAAAAGTATTGTTATTTCTATTTGTTGCACTACTTACTTTTAGTAATTGTAACAACGATGAGGAAGACAACAATCAGGAAAATACCGTCGATACTGTAGATTTAAAAAATCCAAAAATAATTAAAATTAATAATCGTCTTTTTAGTGTACCTTCGCCATACCAAGTAGCCGTTTTGGTAAAGAATAACAATGTTCCTTACGATAAAAGTTTATTGAACCCTGTACAGAATCAAGCCAACTATGCAACTAATTTTAAACAAGCCTTAAATCTGGGTGTTTATGGTGCTGATTTAAGTTATTTAAATATTTATGAGCAACTCCCAGATGCAGCTTCCTATTTTGCAGTAGTAAAAGTTTTATCTAAAGAATTAAATATCCTGAGCACATTAGACGATAAGCTCATGAAACGTATTGAAGCGAACAGCAACAATAAAGATTCATTAATGTATATAATGTCCACAGTTTTTAGAGATGCTGATGCTTATTTGTTTAACAACGGACAAAATGAAATTGGTGTTTTGGTAATTGCAGGAGGTTGGATTGAAAGTTTGTACATTATGACAAAAATCTTAAAACAAACAAATAATAATGAAGATATTCTACGAAGAATAGGCGAACAAAAGTATCCATTAGACAATTTAATTGAATTAATGCGTCCGTATTACAACAATATTTCAGATGAATACGATGAATTTTTATTACAATTAATTGATTTAGCTTCGATTTTTGATGGTGTAGCTATTGAATACAATTATTCAAAACCAATAACTGATGTTGAAAATAAAACAACGACAATAACCAGTACCACCAAAACGGTGATTAATGAATATCAAATTCAGAAAATTACAGAAATGGTTGATTCAATAAGAACAGGCATTGTAAACTAATAAGTAAAAAATAAATCTTTTTTAAACAAAGATAAATGAAAAAACTTGCATATTATATTATCACTTTATTACTATTTTTATCTTTTCAGCACAAAATATTTGCTCAGGCAGATACGCTTGTTCAGTTTTGTGCAAAAAATTTAACTACTGAATACATATCAGACGGACAACAATATATTGCATTACTCAACGGTGATGAGATTGCTGAATTTAGAATTACTTTTTACGGACAAAGCACCTACCGAATTGCTGCATGCAGCGGACTTACTCAAGGAAATTTGATTTTTACGGTATATGACCGTGAAAGAAATGAACTTTTCTCAAACCGAAACTATAAAAATGCACCATATTGGGATTTTAGATTTAATTCAACGATGCAGTGTATTATTGAAGCCCAACTCGACCCCAAAGGACCTCAATCAGGCTTTGCTATTTTATTGGTTGGATTTAAAAAATAGAATCTGAGTTTTTCATTATCCTTAAAGAAAAACTTCTTATTAGCAAAAATTAATCAGACAGAAAAATTATACCCTAAAATACATAATTGCACGCCTAAGACAAATTAAATCCAACATCTGCGAA
>JALWNR010000038.1 GCA_027083715.1 Bacteroidales bacterium | reverse complement strand
TTATTATCCTGAATAATTTTATCAAAGTCCACTAACCAATAAACTTTATCATAGTCGTTTTCTATGGCTTCCAGAATTTGCTTTTCTATTTCAGTTAAAGATTTTTTCTTAGGCAATTCTGGTTTTATGTCAAAACTACGAGTATCAGACAAATATTTCTTAAGGCTTTGGAAATACCAAGATTCTGTCTTACCGTCAACGAAGATAGCTACTGCTTTTCTGAATTTACGCTGTGGTCGTTTGGTCTTTTTTCTCATGACGAAATGTTTTTTACTAAAAAAGGATTGAAACATTAGTTTGCATCCAGGTCAAGGTAATAGCTTCTAAGATTAGGTACAGCGCCTAATTTGCCAATTTTGTATGCATTATAATAAGAGCTTGTTTTGCGTATCACGGATGAGTCAAAGTCAGCCAAAGAGTAAAGGTCAGTTGACTGGTCTTGTTTACGTTCGGTAAACCAAATGATGTCAGGACGTAAAATGTCTTTTTCCTGCAGTAGTTCTCTAAAGTGTGTAGTAGCGATGAGTTGTGCATTACGAGAGTTGACAATAAAGGTAAGAATAAAGTGTTTTATCAAATCTGGATGTAAAGAAGCCTCTAGCTCATCAATTACGAGAATTTTTTGATTTATCAAAGTATCCAGAAGTATAGCTGCAAAGCCTAAATAACGTTGAGTACCTGCCGACTCATCATAGAAGTTAAGTTCATATTCGTTACTTTCTACCTTATGAGACAGAAATAGCAAATCTAAATATCCTTTTTCATGTGTGTATAAGACGTTAATATACCTTTCTTTTAAGTTTGTAGAGCTATGTTGTTCAGAGCTAAATTCTTCTGTTCTAGTTTTAAAATCAGATATTGATAGGTCAGCATAATTTGCTAATTGAGTAAGTAATTTTTTGACTTTAGGGTTGTTATTTATTTGGTCAAATAAAAATTGTTCCAAGTAAGAATCTGGATATATTGTTTTACCTAATACATAATCAAACCAATCGGCAACGTCTTTTAGTTCAGGTAAATCAATGTTTGTTTTCTTGAAAGCCCCGAGGACTGTGTTATTCCATAAAGTATAAGCATTGAGAACCTCTTTTTGTGCTTTAGGTAACTTGATTTTAGAACCAAATTTGATTTGACTCAGTTCTTTTTCTGTGTTAGTAGTACGCTCGAAAACTAAGTATCGTTTGCCTTCAGAAGCCTCAAGTTTTTCGTATAGAATAGCAGTTTGATTAAGTTCCAAAAAGTATATGTACTTTTTGTCATTGTGGTAAAATTCTAACTCAAATTCTGTGGGTTGAGCAACAGTTTCTTTATCAAATTTGAATGGACTGAAGTTTAATTTCTGGTCTTTTTGCTCATGTGGTTTTTTAATAAGATCACGTAAAAAGTCTAAAGCCCGTAAAATATTTGTCTTGCCAGAGGCATTAGCACCGTAGATTATGCCCATTTTTAAAATTCTCAGACCTGGGCGTGGCTCTATTATGAAGTATTCCTCTAATGTATGGTCGCTAGTAGCTTCAAAAGAAAGGGTTATTTTGTCTTTAATGGACCTGAAGTTTTTTACAGAAAAATTTATTAACATAGTATTTTTGTCTTAAAATTTGCAATCTACTTGCAAATTTAATGATTAAAATTTAAAAACAACAAGTTTTTCTTGTGTTTTATGGCTAAACAAACAAAAAAATCCCCGCCTGAGGCGGGGACTGGGTTAGTTTTCGTTTTGGTTGTCTGGAGAGGCAAGGCTATGAGGTTGTTCTGATGTTAAATTTTGGCGGAGCAT
>JALWNR010000037.1 GCA_027083715.1 Bacteroidales bacterium | reverse complement strand
TGAGTTTGAAAAAAAAATCAGCTTCTTTATGAATATTTTGATTTTTTCCCATCCAAATACCTGTTTTCGATAAGATTTCAGACATTAAAGTGGTTCCTGAGCGATGAACTCCAAGAATTATAAATGGGGATAGTTTAAGTGTGTTTTTCATGCTCTTTTAATTATTTATACCTATAACATACATATATGCAAACAATTCTTTTTTATAGGTATCTTCTTGCATAAACGGGTTTAATGATAAATATGAAAGCATAAAATAGATATATCTATTCAATCCAATTTTTTTGTTTAAAAATTTCATGTTCCTCTGATACCTTAACACATGAAATAACTTGTGGCTAAACCTAATTTTAACATTACTAAAATAGTCAGAAAAAATTTGCTCAAGTTCTTTTGGGTAAAACTCTTTTACATGCATTTTATCTAAAGGAAATTCAGTATATCTTACCGGCGTTCCAAAAACAATTAAAGCATTTTGTTTTGCAACTCGTTTAGCTTCTTTCAACATTCTTTCAGGTAATTTTACATGTTCAATTACGTCTGAAGATAAAATAATATCAAAATATTGTTCATCGAAGCCTGTGTCGTAAACATTTGCTTGTTTAAAAACAGCACTTTTATTTTTTTGCCGAGCTGTTTCTAAAGCTTCTTTCGATAAATCTATTCCATAAATAATAAACTTATAATTTCTTAAATATTTTTTTAAAAAGTAAATTAATACCCCATCACCACAACCCATATCCAATAGGGTTAATTCTTTGTTTTTGTCTATTTTATATTCAATTAATGCTTTTTTCAGCAATAAAATATGTTTGTAATATCGGGCATAAACAAATGCATTAAAAGTAAAAGGATTAAATTTGTTAATTTGTTTGTAATGATAATCGTTACCCCGCTTTTGGTATTTATTGAAAACTATTTCTTCCATTGTTTATTTTCTTACAATAATAAAATATCCGCCATGAAAATTTCCGAGTTTTTTATGATTTTTTATCCATTTTGTATTATCCAATTTATTAATTAAATCAAAAAAGGGTAAAAATAAATAAGCAATATGTCTAATGATAACAGGTAATGACAAAATTAGTGCTTTATTCATTTCATTTTTTACAGTAAAAAAACGCCCGTTAATTTCGCTGATTTCTATGGTAAAACCGTTCTTTTTTAGTGTATCTAACCATTTTGTTAAAGTCCAACGCTGAAAATCATAAGGATCGGCATGTACCGGATAAAGAAAAGGTATTGATAAAATTAATTTCCCGTCAGGTTTTAACACACGATAACATTCCGATATGCCTTCGTTTATTTTTTCAACATGTTCAAAAAGTTCTATGGCATTTATTACATCAATAGTTTCATTGTCAATAGGTTGCATATCGGCAACATCCAAGCGTATATCCGGTTTATGTTTCAGCTCAATATCGGCAAAAATCCATTTGATGACATTTTTCTTGGGTTTTTGAAACATTCCTCGACTACGCCCTCCGATATCCAAAACTATACCTTGATAATTTAAAGCATATTTTTTTAGTAAATAATCAATTCTTCGTCTTCGGTAGGTACTCCTTAAATAATATTTTAACTTTTTAATCATTTGAAAACTCTTCAATTATTTTGCTTATGTGCTCTTCCTCAATCATATTAGTGCATTAGCCGAATTAATTGGTATTTTAAAACTGCCCACTTAATTTTGGTTAAATGAACAATATTCAGTTTACTGTATTCTTTTTTATTATTAATCAATATTTTAAAAAAATCAAGATAACTGTTTCCTACATT
>JALWNR010000036.1 GCA_027083715.1 Bacteroidales bacterium | reverse complement strand
TGAAATTAATTAGTAATTTATAATTATTAAAAATGGTCTGAATAAGCCGAAAAAAGACATTAAATAAGAAGTAGGCAATAATAAATAAAACAAAATTTTATGGAAACTAAAAAAATTAAAATTGGAATAATTATTCCTATGGTGTTAAGTCTTTTTTTTATCATGTCTTGCGATAAAGACAAATATGATGATTATGAAAATACCCAGATTATAGAGAATTCTTATACTGGAAGCATTGATGACATTGCAGGAGATAGTGACCCTGATGCAAATTTTACAGGGAATAATGACTCAGGAGTTTTTTCTTTTGCTTGGGTAAATTCTAGCAGTAAAGCAAAAGTGAAATTTGATATAACATCGTCAGCAACAGGTAGTGTTAAACTAGTTCTAAATGATAGTAAAGGAAAAGAAGTTTTTAATAAAACATTTTCTAATTCTGATAATATAAGCACCTTTGATGGTTTGACCGATGAAGGAATAAGTGGAACTTGGAAAGTTTCATTAGAATTTACTAATTTTGACGGACAGGGAAGTTTTGAAATAGACAATAACTAACCTATAATAAATAGCTATACGTAATGCGGGTAAAGTGTTGGGAATTAACAATCCTGCAAAAAAACTTTGATGTTAATTTAACAAAAGTGCAATAAAAGCCCGCACTATGCATAGCCAACCGTTAGCAACACATTAAACAGGCTTTATTACAAAATAAATACACTCAAATTTATTCACCTTTGGCTCATGAGGCTAAAGGTTGGGTGTCGCTTGAAATTCTCTTCACGCATTCCGATGAATCGGAACAGGCTTGTATCTTATGAGTCTAAAGCATCTTTGTCAAAATTAATCGGTAATAATGATTGCGCATTTTCAATAACATCAACCCTGTTTTCACCGGCTAAAATTATTTTAATCGGTTGATTAAAACGCATTTCGGTTTCAAGTAATACCTGCCTGCATGCACCACAAGGAGCCACCGGTTTTTCTATAAATTTTTGTGCTTTTCGGGCAGTAATAGCAATGGCTTTTACCGGAACATCGGGGTATTGCGAGTTTGCCCAAAAAAGAGCGACACGTTCGGCACATAAGCCTGATGGGTAAGCTGCATTTTCTTGATTAGAACCGGTAATTATTTCACCGTTTTCTAATATTAGAGCAGCTCCAACGTGAAAATTTGAATATGGAGCATATGAATTTTGTGTAATTTCTTTGGCTTTTTCCAAAAGTTTTTGATCTTCTGTACTTAGTTCAGAATGCGTATCGTATTCAAAAATATCTATGGTAAATTGTTTTTTTTTCATAATTTTTATTTCTGATATTCGGTTTTTTATAATAAACATGAAGGTTTCGGGTCAATCAGATAATTTTCAATATCAAAACCACGTAAAAAATCTTCAATTTTTAATCGTTTTTTCCCTTCCAATTGTATTGATTTTATTGCTATAAAGCCGTCAGGTACAGCAATATGCAAATATGTTTTTTTATTGCTGTCCATGTCGGCAATCATCATTTCGTGCTCTTCTTTAACAAATTCTGCTTCAAAAATTTTAGCATTCAGCACTTTATCGCCTTCGATACTTTGAAAAATTGTCCATGCCGCAGGATAAGGACTTAATCCGCGAATAAAATCATAAATTTTTTTACCGCTTTGCTCCCAGTTAATCTTGCAATCATTCTTGAAAATTTTAGGAGCGGCTTTAAGTTCTGAAATCTTACCTGTAAGCTCACTTTGAGGCAAGGGGACATAATTCCCTTCGGCAACTAACTCAACCGTTTTAATCACTCAAT
>JALWNR010000035.1 GCA_027083715.1 Bacteroidales bacterium | reverse complement strand
CACACATACCGATAAAATCCAAACGTATTTTGTCATAGAAAGTGATAAAATCCAAACGTATTTTTGCAATCCCTCTAAATATTTATATATTTAAACATTAATCTTAAACTTACTGCCATGGCTGTTCTTAAAAGAATTTTGATTTATTTTGTACTTGTAATTATCGGTTTAATCGTAGGAACCATCATCTACATGCAGGGACAAAAGCCTGATTATGAAGGAGAACTAACAATTAAAGGACTAAACGATAAAGTTGATGTTTATTTTGATAAATGGGCTATTCCGCATATTTATGCACTAAATCGCCACGATGCATACATGGCATTAGGCTATGTTCATGCTCAGGAGCGTCTTTTTCAGATGGAAATGATGCGCCGTGTGGCAAGCGGACGACTTGCCGAAGTTCTGGGTAAAGATTTAATTGAAACCGATAAATTTTTCCGCTCCTTATTACTGAAAAAAACAGCTAGAGAAAGTATTAAGGCCTATTTTAACGAAGATCCTGAAATCAAAGAAGCGGCTACTGCTTATATAGCAGGAATTAACCAATATATTGACGAAGGCAGCTTTCCTGTAGAATTTGTTATGATAGGAATCCCCAAAGAGCATTTTAGTGTTGAAGATATGTATATGATTGCCGGATACATGGCTTATACTTTTCAGGCAGCTTTTAAGATTGACCCCGTAATGGAAAAAATCAGACAAAAATTAGGCAAAAAATATTTAAAAGATTTTGCCTTAAACTATGTTCCCGAAACTAAAAAAATTCCGGTTTATACAAATATCGACAGCACACTGGCCTTTGCCGATAAAATTGATAAAATAATAGCGGGCTTACCCCTACCCTTATTAGTTGGTAGCAATGGCTGGGTTTTATCTCCCGAAAAATCAAAGTCTGGAAAAGTACTTTTTGCTAACGACACACACATAGCCTACTCACAACCCGCAGTTTGGTTTGAAGCGCATATTGAATATCCCGGATACAGTATTTACGGAAATTATCTTGCCGGAGTGCCTTTTGCCCTGCTGGGGCACAACCGTAATGTAGCATGGGGCTTAACCATGTTTGAAAACGATGATCTGGATATGTTCCGCGAAAAGCTGAATCCTGATAATCCTAATCAGGTTTGGTTTAAAGACCACTGGGAAGATTTACAAATTATTAATGAAAAAATTAAGATAAAAGGCGATTCAGCAATTGATTTCACCATAAAAGTTAGTCGCCACGGACCCATCATGAATGAAGTTTTATCGGGATATAAAAAAAGCGACCCAATTGCCGTTTGGTGGACATTTAATCAGACAAAAACACAAATCCTCGAAGCTTTTTACAAAATCAATCATGCAAAAAAAATTGATGATGTTGCACATGCCGCAAGCTTAATTGCCGCACCCGGACTAAATGTAATGTGTGGAGACAAAGAAGGAAATATTGGCTGGTGGGCAGCAGCAAAACTCATTAAACGTCCGGCACATGTTCAGCCTAATTTAATTTTAGATGGTGCAAGCGGCAAAGATGAATTTCTTGGTTTTTATGACTTTAAAGATAATCCGAAAGCAATAAACCCCCCTTGGGGATATGTGTATTCGGCAAATAATCAACCGGATACAACAGCCGGAATTTTATACCCCGGATATTATGCCCCCGAAGATCGTGCAAAACGGATTGTTTCTTTATTAAATCAGGATAAAAAATGGGATATTGAGGATTTAAAAGCAATGCAAACAGATGCAGTTTCTACTTTACATGTTCGGGAAGCAAAACTGATATTGTCAACTATTGATAAAAACAAATTAAATAAGCTCGAAAGTAAAGCCTATGATATTTTGCAAAAATGGGACGGAAACCACCAAACCGGCGACACAGCTCCCGTGATTTTTTACAAGCTGCTTTATAAAGTCCTTGAAAATACTTTTGAGGACGAACTTGGGGCACTTGATTTCGGAAAAATTGTTTCTACACATATGATGCAACGTACTTATCCGGCACTTTTCTCCAACAATAGCTCTGTTTGGTGGGATAATGTAAAAACGGAAACAATTGAAAAAAGAAGTGATATTTTTAATTTGGCTTTTGAGCAAAGCATTGAAGAACTAAAAAAGCAATTGGGTGATAATATTGATGAATGGAAATGGGGAAAAGTACACACATTAGAGCATCAACACCCGATTGGCAGACAAGGCGGAATATTGGCTAAGATTTTTAATGTTGGCGGTACAGGCGTTTTTGGTGGTAATCAGGTAATTAATAATATTGATTTTCATTTTAACGGCTCAGGCATGTACAAATCAACTTACGGTCCTTCGCAACGCACTTTGATTGATTTTGCCGATTTGGACAATGCTTTGAGCATAATTCCTACCGGACAATCGGGTAGAATTATGAGCGATCATTACGATGATCAGGCTCCACTGTACAATACGGGAAAATACCGTAAGCAAATGATGAACAGAAATGAAATTATTGAAAATGCAGAGGGAAAATTGGTATTGAAACAATAATCATCACTTTTTAGAGATTTCAACTAACAATTTTAATGATTTTATGCTTTTCATTGCAATAATTGCAATAATTGCAACAACAATAAAACTGATTATTTGAAATGCGATAGAATATAAGACCGATATAAAGATAGTATTTCCTTTATCATAAAAGTAAATACCTACAGCAAATGAAATAAAAAGCCACAAAACGGAAAAGAAAACAAACATAACGCCCATTAAGCCCATAATGAAGGCATATAGTTTTGCATCTTTTTTAACAGCTTTCACAAGTTCATTGGTAATATACTTTGCTACAAGTTTGAAAGGAGTTTTCAGAATATTTATAAAAAATGAAAGAATAAGATATATGAACTCTTTAACAGGATTTTGAGATTTTTTTTCATCATGCTCATCCGGTTCCAAATCGTTATTTTTAATTATTTCTTCAATTCTATCAAGAATATCTATTGTATCCATATTGTATTTTTTGTTCAAATATATTAAAAAACCGCTAATTTTAAGTTAGCGGCTTTCATTTTTTCATTATAAAATACTTTTATTGAAACGGAGTGATGGTTTCAATCACTTCCGGTAAGTCCATACCCAAATTTTTCATATGTTCAATGGTTGGTACTCCATTTTTATTCCATCCGCGACGCTTGTAAACGGCATCCAGAAGTTGCTCGTAGCGGTCTTCGCGGTATTTACGGGTAATTTCCATTTTTTCTTCAAGACTTTTGCCTGCCGGATCCACGCCAATGATTTCTTTCATTTGTTTATCATAGTGTTCTTCCAATGAAAGATATTCTTCCTTAGTAACCGGTCCGGCTGCACGATAAGGTTGCGCATCGTATTTGCGTGTACCGTATCCGCGGCGTAAATTAAACACACGCTGATAGTTATACACTCTTTCCGATTGACGAATCATTTCTTCCTTATCGAAGTCTTTTCCTGTAACTGCTTTGTAAATAGTTACGTAATTATCAACGTGCTCAGGTACTTTTGCCGGCTCATCAGTTTCCGCATTATTTTCCGGCTCCACATCGTTCCAGGGGAGTTTACACAAACCCATCAATCCAAACCATGTACGGAACATCGGGAAATAATGTAATGCTTCAGCTTTGTCCTCAAAAGTAGGAATTTGATTATTTACCATATCCATAAAAATCAACCAAGCCTCATCGTGCTGTGGTCCTTTATTGGTCATAGCATATCCGCCTTGCTGAGCCAATGACTCTTTTGAAACATATTGTGAGTATTCCAAGCCTTTGTTTTCCATACCGATGTCTTGCAAGAAATCTGCATCACCCCAGCCTTTTTCAACAAATATTTCTTTCAGCTTCCGAACACCTTGCCCTGCAAGCTTTCCAAAACCTTCGCCACGAGCCAGTTGGTGCAACAGTTCCATTGCTCCGTCGGCATTACCAAAGTTCAGTTTAATACCGCCTGTACGTTCTTCGTTCAAAATACCGGCTTCATAGCATTCCATCAAAAAGCCCATAGTAGTTCCCCATGTAATGGTACAAATACCGTAGGTATCACAATAAAAATTAGACTCGATAGTAAAATCAGGATTGAAAATACCCATAATCGAGCCCAAAGAAGCAGCGGTTTCATATTCAGGTCCTTCTACCAGCACTTTATCGCCTTTATAAGGTCCGGTTCTCAATTCATAATTATCCACACCCTTGGCACATGACATGTTACAGCCAATCCAGCAACCATCAGGGACACCTTGAGTAAAATAGCTTTTATACACATCACTGTGGATTTTGTATGCATCTTTATGGTGTCCGTACTTAAAATTGTTTACCGGCAACAAATCATAGTCGTTCATAATGTTGGTAAGGTGTGCCGTACCTTTTGAGCGCATTTGAGCCTGTGATTCGTCCAGTTCTTTCATTTCACGATTAAAACGCTTACCGCGCTCTATAATCGGTTTCATATCCGCTACATTGTTCAGGTTACCACTGATTTTTGGTACTTTAGCAACAATGGCTTTAATTCTTTTATCTCTGAAAACCGTTCCGATACCACCGCGTCCGGCTTGTTTAAAACGTACTTCTTTACGTTTTGGGTCGTAGAAAGAAAAATTCAGCATTCCGATTAATGAATGCTCAGCAGCTACACCTGCCGAAACAACAGAAACTTTTACCAAATCTTTACCGGCATCGCTGTTTGCCAATGCTTCTGTCAGGTCTTTAGCAAGAATGTGGGTGTTACTGGTTCCTTCGGGTGCTTCTACTATTTTTACCACTTCGGCTTCTCCGTCAATGATAATGATTACATCCTTATCTGACTTTCCCTGTAGTTCCAGAGCATCAAAACCCGAAAAATTCAGGAATGGTCCAAAATATCCACCCACATTACTATCCATTACAGAATTTGTTTGTGGCGAAATAGAAACCACCAGTGATTTTCCTGTTCCTGAATATTGTGTAATACCGGCAATGGGTCCGGGGCTTATGATTATTTCGTTTTCAGGGTCGTTCCATTTAGTATCCGGTTTTGTAGCGTCCCAAAGCAACTTTAAACCGTATCCTTTTCCTCCGATGAATTTTTCTTTCATCATCGGATCAACATCTTTCTCTTTTATTGTACCGTCTGTAACGTTGATGTACAAAATTTTATCAGTATATCCACGATACATCGGAGTTACTTTATATGACCATTCGGCAATGGTTTTCAAAGCATTAATATCCATACGAATTAATTTTAAATTGTTTATTTGATTTAGCTGTACAAAGGTACAAAATTAAACATAGATTTAATCTAAAAAAATGATATATAGCAATATGCAAAGTTTTACATATCGGGTTTATACAAAAACAGTCTGCAAATTTTGCAGACTGTCCGTTCTTAAAAATCAGTTTGTCTAAAACTATTTACTTACTTTACGTCTTTTTACTTCGGCTTCAATCAATTGCAATTCACGCCCCGATTGTCCTTTTACCGATGTATTTTCCTCGGCACGGCGCAATAAATAAGGCAATACATGACGTACCGGTCCGTAAGGCAAATATTTGGCTACATTATAACCTTCTTTCGCCAGATTAAAGCTGATGTGATCACTCATTCCGTATAGCTGCGAGAACCAGCAACGCGGATCGTCTTTTGCCAGCCCGTGTTCTTCCATCAGCTGTGCCATATAAGCATTACTGTATTCATTATGTGTTCCGTTGAATACCACAATATTTTCAATATTTTCGATACAAAATTTTAATGCCAGATTATAATCTCTGTCGGTAGCTTCTTTATTGGGCTGAATCGGGTCTTTATAACCTTTTTCAGCAGCACGTGCACGTTCTTTTTCCATATAAGCACCACGCACAAATTTTGCTCCCAGATAATAACCGCCTTCGGTAGCTGCTTTGTGGGCTTTTTTCAAAATATCGAGCCTGTCCCAACGATACATCTGATAAGTATTAAAAACAATGGCTTTTTCCTTATTATATTTTTCCATCATTTCCTCAACAACCTCATCAAAAATGTTCTGAAACCAGGTATCTTCGGCATCTACCAAAATCGGAATATCATTATCATAAGCTGTCTTACAAAGAGTATTAATCCGGTCTTTAAACTTTTGTACTTCTTGCTTTTCCTCGTCTGTAAGTTCTGTTCCTTCACTTGCTTTTTCCAAGATACTGCTCCGCCCAAAAGCGGTAGGTTTAAATACTGCAAAAGGAATATTCGGATTTTGTCCGGCATTTTCAATAGAACGTATAGTCTCTTCCAATGCCTGTTTGATGGTCTTATCATCATCTGTTCCCTCAACGGAATAATCCAAAATAGCTTTTACATTAAATTCACCAAGACGTTTTACCACCGGATTACACTTGTCAATGGTTTCGCCACCTACAAAATGAGCGTAAAGAGTTGGTTTTGCTGCCCATCCGACAGGAAAACCAATACCTATGGCAATTTTTGTTAATCCGTTACCAACCTTAACCAAAGTTGCATTTCCCATTACTTTAAACAAAAAATGAGCTTTTCTCAATTGCGCATCCGACTTACTTTTAAATGCAATTTCCGTATCCTGAAACTGTTCAATAAGCCTGTTTATTACTACATCGTTTGACATTCTGTTAATTTTTAAAGTTTGGTACTAAAAAATCTTTAAATAAAAATCTGTTTTATAATTTTGCTGCGAAAATATAAAACACTTGTGTCAAAATTAGTTAATATGCAATAAAAAAAATATGATTTTTAGCAGTTTATGATTAAAATCATATTGCGGCAGTTTCTAAAAATACAAACTATTGCTTTACTCATTTGCCAAACGGCTAATGAAAGCCACCAAAGTTCGGGAACGAAACCTAATTTTTGAGTTTCAAAGGTTATCTAATTTTATAAGCTTAAGTTTCAGTTCATTATATTAAAAAAGGACTTTTATATGATTTCAGATATAATTTTCACAAATGACAGCAACTCTTTCAAAGAGATTTTTAAACAATTTACGGATGTAAAAAGCTTTGTATTGGTTGATGAAAATACAGAAAAATATTGTTTATCTGAAATTGAAAGATACCTGCCCAAAGGCTTTCAGCTGATAAAAATACAAAGCGGTGAAAGCAATAAAACACTAAATACGGTTGCCCAGATATGGGAAACACTTAGTACAAAAGGTGCAAACCGGAAATCACTGCTTATCAATCTGGGTGGCGGTGTAATTGGCGATATGGGTGGTTTTGCTGCATCTACCTTTAAGCGGGGTATTCCATTTATCAACATTCCCACTACCCTTTTGGCACAAGTGGATGCATCCGTTGGTGGAAAAACCGGCTTTGATTTTATGGGATTAAAAAATGAAATCGGATGTTTTAGTGCACCCGAAAAGGTAATTATTTACCCACAATTTTTAAAATCTCTGGACAAAGAAAATATCTTGTCGGGCTTTGCCGAAATGATTAAACATGCTTTAATTCACGATGCAAAGCATTATCAAAAATTAAAAACATTTAATATACAAAATACTGATTTTGATTACAATGAGTTGCTGCAACTAATCAAACAATCGGTTTCCATAAAAAAACATTTTGTTGAAAATGACCCTTACGAAAAAAATATCCGAAAAGCACTTAATTTTGGACATACCTTTGGTCATGCTTTTGAAAGTTATTTTTTGGGTACGGATAAAGAGCTGCTACATGGCAAAGCAGTTGCTTTCGGGATGATTTTTGACGCGGTTTTATCGAACAAGAAATGCACATTTCCGATGGAAAAGCTGTTTGATATTACCAATTTTATTACCCGTTTGTACGGAAAGCTGAAATTTACCAAAGAAGATTACGAAAAATTATTTGCCCTGATGCAACACGATAAAAAAAATGAACAACAACAAGTTAATTTTACGCTTTTATCTGCAATCGGTGAAGTAAAAATTAACCAAACCGCAAGCAAAACGGAAATTTTTGAGGCTTTTGATTATTATCTGCATTTAGACTAATCATTTGGACGGAGCTGGACATTCCGTAGAATAGTTCTCCGTATCACAGTTTTTGAGAGCTATGATTAATAGATTTGAGCAATTTCATCAAAAATCTATCAAAACAACAAAAATTTTCAATTAACTTTGTCGAAAATTAAAAAAATACACACTATGATTGTAGTTACAGGAGCAGCAGGTTTCATCGGCAGTGCATTTGTTCAAAAACTTAATAC
>JALWNR010000034.1 GCA_027083715.1 Bacteroidales bacterium | reverse complement strand
TTACTATACATATTTCAGGAAAAAATTATTTTTCACCCGCAAAAACTGAATAAAAATCATCAATTCAAATTTAGCGGAAATTTTGAAGAAATAAATACACTGACTAAAGACGGATTTATACTCAATAGCTTATTATTTAAATCCGGAAAGAGTAAAGGCTTGATTTTTTATCTGCATGGTAATGCCGGATCCTTAGAAAACTGGGGCGAAATAGCACTTGTTTATACAGCACTGGGTTATGACCTATTTATGCCTGATTACCGCGGGTATGGCAAAAGCGAAGGCACAATCAGCACCGAACAGCAAATCCATGATGATGTACAATTGCTCTACAACAAAATGAAGGAAAAATACGGTGAGAATAAAATTATTGTTTTGGGCTATTCCATTGGTACAGGACCGGCTGCAAAACTAACAGCAGGTAATAATCCAAAGCTTTTAATTTTGCAGGCACCCTATTATAGTTTGCCGGATATAATGAAGCAAAGCTTTCCTATAATTCCTACATTTCTATTAAAGTACAAATTTGAAAACTATAAATATTTGCAAAAATGTACTGCACCGGTTGTTATTTTTCATGGCAACAAAGATGAAGTAATCTATTACGGCTCATCTTTAAAACTAAAAGAAGAAAACAGTAAAATCAGGCTGATAACTCTTAAAAATCAAGGGCATAATGGTATGAGCGATAATAAAGAATACAGAAAAGCCTTGCAAAAGCTATTAAATTAGTTGCAAACTTAAACTCTGAATCCGATTACCAGAATATCATCTATTTGCCTGTAATTTTGACCATTAACATCAGTATGATTCATCCAGTTGTCCAGTTCATACTCAAAAATTGCCTTTTGCTCAGCCATAGGTTTATCATGAATACGAAGGATTAACTCTCTAAACCGGGCTACCATAAATTTTTTACCTTTTTCGCCACCAAACTGATCCACAAAACCATCCGAAAACATATAAACGGCATCACCTTTCTGAACCTGAATTTCATGATTAGTAAAAGACTCTTTTTCCCTGATAAATATACCTACCGGCATTTTATCCGCCTTATACTTAATCAGTTCCCCATTTCTGACAATAAACAGCGGGTTATGTGCGCCGGCATACTGTACTACATTCGTTTTTTTATCAATAATAATCAAAGCCATGTCCATACCGTCTTTAGCTTCATCATCATTACCTGTTTGTTTCAGTGAAGTTTTTACGGCATAACGTAATTGATTAAGTATAATACTGGCACGCATCGGCTCACCACTATTGGGATCATATTTATTAACAATTTCATTTAAATATGAAATTCCCAGCATACTCATAAATGCCCCGGGAACTCCATGCCCCGTACAATCGGCAGCTGTTAATATAATTTTGTCATGCTTTTCGGTAGCCCAATAAAAATCACCGCTGACAATATCTCTGGGGCGGAATAAGATAAAATAATCAAGTAGTTTCTCGGTAAAAAACTCATTGGGAGGTAAAAGTGCCCTTTGAATACGCTGGGCATATTTAATACTGTCTGTAATATCCTTGTTTTGTGCTTCAATTTTATCTTTCTGTTCCTGAAGCATTTGATTTTTTTGTTCAAGAATTTTATTTGTTTTTTGCTTATTACGATAATTTTTATAGATGAAGAATGCCAAAATCAGCATAAAAACAAAACCAGCTACAAAAAAGTAGGTAAGCATTTCTTGTTGTTTCAATCTTTCTTGCTGGATGGCATCTTTGCGCTTTTGTTCTTCTTCCTGCAGGCGTTGTTTTTTATCAAATTCATACTGCATGGCAAGCTGCGTCATTTTTTTTGTGTTGTCTTCGTTTTGTAATTTTTCTTTTAGGTTCTTGTAAGCTAACAAGTAATCAAAAGCCTTTTTATAATTTTTATTGTCCTGATAAATTCCAGCGATATTATAGTAGAGCTCTGCCAAAATATTTTTTGCCTCCATTTCCTTTGCTAAATCCAATGCCTTTTTATAATATTTAAGAGCTTTTTTGCTATTATTATTTTTATAAAAATTACCCAGATTTTTATAGGTATTGGCAATACCAAATTTATTGCCGATTTGCTTCCTAATGTCCAAACTTTTTGTCATATAATCCAATGCCTGTTTATCATTTTTCTTATGCATATAGATCAAACCGAGCATTTCATACATACCGGCAATGTACCGGACATCTCCAAGCTCCTCAAAAACAGGTAAGGCTTTTAATAAGTTTTGTTCTGCCTTAATTAAGCTAGCCGTGTCTTGAACAGTTACTGTATCAGTTCCTGTAATAAGCGTATCCTGAGTATTTGAAAATTTATGATAAAGCACATTGGATAAATAGTAATTAATCTTAGCAATACCAAGTTGATTATCCAGTTCGGTATAGGTATTTAGTGCATTTTCAAAATATTTCAATGCCAGCTCTTTTTCATCTGTTTTATCATACACCAAACCAATAGCAGCATTTATCGCAGCCACACCTTTTTTATCACCAATCTCTTCACGTATTTTTAAGCTTCGTAGAAAGTAATCCAGTGCAGCTTTTGTGTTACCAAGTTGATCGTAAATATTCCCCAGGTTTCTTAAATCTATTGCTATTCCTTTTTTGAAATTTATCTTTTGAAATTCGAGAAGGCTTTTTCCATAAATAACACGAGCAGTATCATAATCACTCTGATAATAATAAACTGTTGCGAGATTCTTATAAGCATATCCTAAACCTTTCACAAAATTAAGTTGTTGAGCTAAATCAATACTGATATTTGCTAAACTATCAGCCAAATGAGCATTTTTTGTTTTAATTTTCCAAACAATATCATTTAAGGCATTTACTTTATTGGTGTCATCAGGCATTATCAGCGTGGCAGTAATTAAACTATCGGTATTTTGGGCGTTAATTTGCTCTACTTTTACTACTAAAAGCAACAAAACAATAATATAGCCAAGATGTTTTATTGAGCTCATCATATTTACTTTTTCATAATTAATTTCAAAGATAATGCTAAGATATTTAAAAATGTAAAAAACTTTTAATTATTTGATAAAAACAATTTCAATTAAAACTATATTTTAGAAAATCCTGTAGAGATTTTCTAATTTCAGAACAACTGCCCTCTATGAATTAAGATGTTCCCATTTTGTAAGAAATGTTGTTAGGATATTAAAAACTATAGGTTTGAAATAATTTAGCCCATGATGTTAAATGATCAAGATTAAACGGAATGCCGTAGGCATGAAACATAAAATTCCATATTTTTACATATCATACCTACGGTATTCTTGTTTATTTCGCATTGAAGTACATAGGTTTACACCCATGCCTACCCTATACCATCCCTATGGGATTTTTAAAAATCATAATGTTTACTTCATTTATAATATAAATTTTTCACATAAAATCCACAATTCTAAAATTATGGAGTTAGTCTCAAATCCTTGCTTGTTTTTGCTATATACTAATAATCAACATCATATAACTCCGGGCTTAGTTGTTCTGAATTTGGGCATGGTTGTAAACTCTTGGGTTCAGAATAAAAATAAAACCCAAAAGCTCAATTAGCTATACCAAAGTAACATATAAATCAATTTAGTATAAAGCGAAAAAACAGCATAAAAAAATAATCAGATAATTTGCTCATTATTATTGCCTGAATTATTTTATTAACCATTTAACCCGCAAAATTATGAAAAAGCAAAAATCATTAAAAAGTTTTGAAAAGTTTAACAAAACACCTAAAAAGTTAAATAAAAAATCAATGCAAACAGTTAAAGGCGATACCAGAGGTGATAGTTCCTTCGGAGATAAAAATAGCAGTTCAGTAATCATTGAGCAAGATACCGAAAATTAAAAAATCAAAAAAGAGCTTTATTCTTTGAATAAAGCTCTTTTTTTTGCAACTCATTGACAGGGTATAAAACCACTGTTACTGTATTTTATTTTGTAATCGCTACTTTCTTTTTGTATTCCAAGTTACCCGAAATCACTTTTACAATATAGATTCCTTGTTGAGTACTCAGTTCTATAGTATTCAAACCTTTGTTTGTTAATTTATCTGCCTGAATCACTTTTCCCTGAATATCATAAACTTCATAGCGATATTCATTATTATCAAAAGTTTTAATGTATATATTATTTTCGTTTGAATAAATATCAACATTCAACTCTTGATTTTCGATATTATCAACAGCAGTAATACCTGCTCCAAACTGGATTTCAAAACGATTTACCGGATCTCCGCTTGTATAGGTAAAACTATAATCAGGAGTTGTACGTAAATCCTGAGTAATATTGTCCTTCAAATCTTTTAAAACAACACTTACATCCGTAGCAAAGTTCAATTCTTTTACAGAAATTTTGTAAGTACCGTCAACACTTGCTTTAAAATCTAAGGGAACTGTAACACCATTACTTCCCGGAGGAGTGAGTGTGTTAATTGCCATTTTAGAAGCATCCGCCTGCAATACAGAATAAATTTGCGGAACCGCATCATCTTCTGCCAACAATTTAAAAGCGTCATATTGCGCGTCATAATCGTTTGTGGCATCTGCAACAAAGCGAATAATTGCCTCATCGGAATACGAATTTCCTTCAACTGCAAGTTTTAAATAGTCACTTGGTGTAGCTTTTAATGGTGTTGTAAAATCGTAATGTACCCGTGCAGCATTTGTAAGTGAGAATGAAACATTTGCATCACTTGCTTTTACAAAGAAAGCTTTACCTGCTTCCAGATAAGGAATGGCACCGTTTAATGACAGACCTCCCTTCATATAAACACTATACTGCTTGGTTTGCTCATTATAAGTATAAACTGCCGCCGAAATATTATCAGTATTCACTGAATCCCAAATAATTGCGCTCGGGTACGGATTACCTGTTAAGTTCCAGCCTGTTTCACCGGCAACGCTGTTTGAACTAAAATCTAATGATTTACTTACATTTCCAGTATTAAGTGTCCCCTCAATACTACTATTATAATTCATAGTCAGATACAATACCTTAAAGCCTTCCATTGCCGTAAAGTCTGTACTTGTAGCTAAATTAGCCCAACTTTTGTCTGTCTCGTTCCAAACGCTGATAGTTGCATCAGTGCTAAATCCTGCCGAATTTACACTGGCAAAAGGACTTGAAAACAACACAGGAATATTTTGCATAAATGAGTGTTCAAATTTGGCAGGCAATTGATCTGCCGTATTCATATCCAGTAAAGAAGCTCCTTGCTTTAAAATAATTGGCTTAACAGTTCCTGTTTGTGCATAGTCCAAATTAATTTCACTGCCCTCTTCAAAAGTAACATAGGTATTTGAGCCGATTGAGAGGCTGTAATTAGCAGCCGGATCCAAATTATTATCAATCAATAAAGAGCCTCCTGTTTTTATAATTAAAGAAGTATCTACATTGGTTGATTTTTCAGCATCCTGTTCTATAATAATAGAGCCTGTTCTGAATCCTGAACCAACTACTTTAAGTTTACTTAATTGTCCGATTATAATTCGCCCATTATAAACTTCTGTTTTAGGAACAATAATTTCTGTTTTATAAGTGGATTTTTCAGCATCCTGTTCTATAATTACAGAACCTCCTCTTACATACAAAGTACCATTTCCTACACCAGCTGCTTTTAGCGTTGGCGTTTCAATATTCACCGTCCCACTTTTCACATATAATAAACCACTTGTACTATCAAGGGTGCTTGCAATAGTATCACCTACAATAATTGAACCTCCGCTACGAACAGTAAGAAGTCCACCTGCGACAGTACTTTTCTCTGCATCCTGTTCTATAATTACAGAACCTCCTCTTCTAATGACCAAATTACTACCAGAAATATTACTTACAGCCTTGAGATTAGCAGATTTTTCAGCATCCTGCTCAATAATTACTGAGCCTCTTACATACATGGTTCCTCCAGAGCCTAATGCTTTCTCTGCATCTTGTTCAATGATTACAGATCCTCCCCGCACATAAAGGCTGCCACCATCTCCTACAGCTTTAAGTGGATTATTATCCACAGTTAAAATACCGCCGCTACCTATTCGTAAACCTTTCTGGTCTGTCTCACCATATCCTACCTTTAGTAATCCATCACCGGCAATAGTTAAACTAGCATCTCCGGTTGCTTTAAATCGCTTATTATTTTGACTTAAATCAATTGTATTGACAAACAATGTCCCCCCTCCACTAATTTGAAAATCAGAACCGGAACTGATGTATATGGCATTACATTCTGCTGTGTCTCCTTTTATAAAAGCATTAACACCAAAAATGGTAACTGAATCGTCAGCACCGGGTACCATGCCATTAGCCCAAGCATCGGGATTAGACCAGTCTAAATATGTTACCGTATCCATAGGCATAAAAGTCATTCCGGTAATAATTAAAATACTGTCTGAAACTTCACAAGCTGCATTTCCCATAGTACCAACGACAATAATATTGCTGGTATCGACAACATGCACTGTACCATTAATGCTATTATCTATTATCGTAGCATTTCCCTGAGTTATTGTCCAATACCCATAAGTTGTACCTGCCTCTCCATAAGCAGAAATATTTACTATGGTATCAATTTGCATAGGATTATCAAAAAACAAATTAATATCTTCACTCACCCCTGCTTGTGTCGGATTAAAATAGTTAATGGTTAAAGTATCCGAAGCAAAACAAGCACCATTATATATATTCCAGGTCATTTGATTAACACCCGGTACTAATCCACGTACAGTAGTTGTTGCAGAAGTATGATCATCAAAATACACCGGTGAATTTAAAGGTAACCAATCACCGGTTTCTCCCACTTCTGTTAAAGGAGGATTCCCTGATATAATACCAAAAACAGAATCACATACATCAACTGTATCACCTATTTCAACATAAGCAAATACATCCACCACCTCAACATCCACTGTATCACTATCAAAACAAGAATTATTTTGTATCGTCCATTCTAACTGATTAATGCCGGGCATTAAGCCACTTACCCATGCATTATTAATAGATGTATTAGAAAAGGTAGCATTTCCGGACAGATCTGTCCACTTACCTGTACCTGGGCTTGGTATATTTGCCGATAACTGAATATTATCAGGACTACAAGATTGAATATCAGTCCCTGCATTTGCGATAACAGTGCTCAAATTTACCAATACCGTACTATCTGCAGTACATGAGCCATTACTTATTGTCCATGTAAACAAATTAGTACCCGGGACTAAATTAGTAGCCAGAGTAACTTCAGCCGTTGGGTCTAAAATTATTGCTGATGTATTAACAGTCCATAAGCCTGTTTCTCCTGCCAGCGGCTGATTTGCATTTAAAGTAACATCGCCACATACATCATTAGGAACAGAAATAATATTTGCATACACCATATTATTGACTACTAGCATTGTATCTGTCAAACCATTTGCGTGCCATACAAATTGATGTGGATTGTAAAATGGATCTAGAAAAGCAACACGTGTGTTGTAAAGGCTATTATCATCTATAAAATTAGCAGTCATAGATAAGCTTTCCCAATAGCCACCGGCAGCAGGTGTTGCATTTAAGTAGGTTGTATCTTTACAAACGTTCTGATCATCCCCTGCATAAAGTGGATTAGCTGTTACAATTACATCATCTGATGAAAAGCATGTTCCTTTACTAACCGTCCATCGAAAAATATTTTGCCCACTTTGTAAATTTCGTACATAAGTGTTATATAAAGAAGGATTATCAAAAATCCCCATACCGGAAATAACAGCCCAACTACCAAACGCTGTTTGTAATGCGGGATCATTGGCATTCAGTAAAGCATTGTCAGAAGAGACATTCAAATCAACACCGGCATTTGCTGTTACTGAATTATTTGTAATAATAACATCATCGCTTACAGGCGTTTGTCCGGGAGCTGTCCATCGAAAAGTATTAGCTCCCAGCCCTAAAGCGGTTACACTGGTTGTAGCAAGTGATACATCAGCAAAAACACCACTACCGCTAATAATTGTCCAGTAACCTGATGGAGGACTCGCGTTTAAAGTAGTAGAATTTGTACAAACTTCCTGATCTATTCCGGCATTAGCCTGTGCATATCCATTAGAATATGAAAATAGTAAAACTAAAACCAGTAATAATAATTTTGTCAATAAAAAAGTAGAGTTTTTCTTCATAGCCCTAAATATTAAATTATAAAAATAAAGGT
>JALWNR010000033.1 GCA_027083715.1 Bacteroidales bacterium | reverse complement strand
GAGTAGGAGTTCTGCTGAGCTTCATTTTTTCATAGCATAGAACGGTTTGAATATGCGTAGTTGCGGACTTTTTAGCACTTACTTTTGGTCTTTCACTGCACATTGTTCAAAGATACAAATTTTTGGTTAAGCGACAAAACCGCAATTACGTATATTTTTTGTTGTGCGTTCGTTATTGTTTTTTGTTTAGCATTTTATTTATTTCAGTTTCATTATAACATAATCTACAAGGTTTTAAATTATAATCCTCAAGAAAAATTTCACTAAATGTGTTATTTCCATAATTATAAGTCCACTTAAAATAGTCTGATAATAATTTCATTGATTTTCTTTTTAAATCTAGATGAGATTTCCAAAAATTTTTTAATCTTTCAATTCCAAAATTATTTATGAATTGTGGACTAACTTCTTTTAAATATCCTTTTTGAATACTGTTTTCTATATATTCGATTATTGACTGATTATCTTTACGAACTAAAAAGTCGTATCTTGAAAGGTTTTGCATAGTTTTGCTATTGCATAAAAAATCTCTACCTTTTATTAATTCTATAATTTCATCTAAAAATATATCGTAATTGAATGATTTTTCAGTTTGTTCAATTCCTTTAGTTTTCTTTTCTATATACCATTTGAACTGCCCTTTTTCTGACTGACTTATTGTTATTTTATCGATTTTAAATTTTTTGGGAAATGTAGAGTTGAAATCTCGTGTCAATATTTGATCATTAATCTCTCCGTTTTCATATCTTTCAACAGTATAGTTTTTTCGTTTGAACCAATTTCTAATTTCATCAACGATTATTTTATGTTTTTCTGCATCTGTTTTTTCTAATAAGACAACAGGTTCAGGCATAAAGAAATTTTTAAACCCTTTACTCAAGGCTTGACAATTATGGTTTTTATGATATTTTACGTTTCCTTCAATAGACAAAACAAAATTTAAATTATCTACTCTTTCAGGAACTTCCTGATAAACTAATATATGTCGCTTTTCTCCACTCAATAATGTTTTTTCAGCAAATAACTTCTTTAATTCCAATTGGTTGTAGAAATAGAATAGATAATCGTTATCAAAAATATTGGTTTTAAAAAATTGTTTATCAATTCGGTCAATATCTTTTATTTCAACTCTTTCTATTAATTGACGGTAGGAATATTCTGTTAGAAATGACATTGGTAGTTGGTTTTAATGACGCACAACGTGAGTGTAACCGTAGTTGCGGATTTTAAATACCGAAAATTTAGGTTAAACACTAAATTATTACAAAGGTACAAAATTTTGAATTAAGCACAAAATCGCAATTATCGGTTACATATTGTTGCCTACAGCGAGTTTTGAATTCCATTGTGGAATTCAAAAGTAGCTGAGGTAACAATCTAATTTTGAGATAAATACTAACCGTTGAAAATTTCACTCCTTTCTTTTAGTTGTGATTGTCTTTTTTTTCCGTTGTGATTAATTTTTTCAATTGTTGTTTATTCCATATTCCGTTGAATTGAGCAAAATGATGAGCTTAGAAATTTCAATTATTTTTCAAAAGTTTGGTTGATTTTTCCGTTGTTGAAATTTAGACTACAATTTTAAAATCCTGATTTGCAATTAGTTATAAGTTGTAGGCAACGGTCTTGTATAAGATTAGTTGCGTTGTTTAAGTAACAAATTTAGCAAATACAAACCGAATAGAAAATCCGCGAGGATTTTCGTAAGTAGGCTCGAACCAGCAATTAATTTTATACGGTGTTGCCTGTAGTACTTTATCTGTGTGATTTCATTTTCCAATCTATTATAT
>JALWNR010000032.1 GCA_027083715.1 Bacteroidales bacterium | reverse complement strand
ATATTAATGGTTATATGGTAATCAATTTCTATATAAAGATTAAAATAAAAAATTAATAACGAAAAAATACTCAAAATAGCCTGATAAACACTAATTTTCAGAGGCTTTATATAATATTCTTCATCTTCTTTACTCACAAGGTAAATACAAGCAATTAATCCTAAACTACTCATTAAGCCAGAAATAAAGTCAAGATTTAAAAGTACAGGTTTAAATTCAGATCGTGGTGATATGTATAAAAATGTTTCATATAATTGATTAAAACTTAGGCTAATAATTAAAAAAGCCATAAAGGCAGAACCAAAGCGAAATACCTTAAAATCAATTTTTTGCGAAATCCAAAGTAACAAAACTAATTGTATTGCCCAAACAATGGTTAAAGATTTACCCACAAATTCTACCGGAGCAATTAATGACAAAAACACAACCGAAACGCCAAGTTCTAAAAACGTAATTGCATTGTGTATTTTTTTTAAATGCATTAGACCATAGAAAAACAGAACGTTAATTAATGCAATTAAAGCTGTAAATAAGCCTTTATATTGAGGATTCAACACATCAAGTAAAAATGTTCCTGCGGTAAAAACCAGCATGTTTAAAGTAATTGTTCCGGTAATTTCAAGAGGGATAAATTTTTTTGCAAAACGCAATTTATTAGTTACAATTATAAAAAAAAGTAATATATAAAACACTATCAGGAAAAAGAAGGCTGAATGATAATGTGTATAATCCTGATATCTAATCGAATGAACTAACCAAAAGCCATAATAAACAATAGTGAATGCATAAGCTTGAAGGTTTAAGAATAAGTTGTATTTAAAAAATACAATCATAAATACACCTAAATCCAGCACTAGGAGATAATAAAAAAGCATTTGCACTTCCTGCCCGTTATAGTTAATCAACATTGGTGCTGTATATGCTGCCAATACAGCAAGCTGCGCCAATGAAACTCTATTGTAGAAAAAGGACAATAAAACAGAAAAGCTTGTCAATGCTATAGTGATAAATAAGGCTTCGCCCGTACTAAAAAGTCGATAATTATAATATGCCGATGCAAAAATATAATACAATATTCCGAGTGCTGTTCCTGTAATTATTGAACTAAATGCCTTTTGTTTTTCACGTAAAATATGTGCCAAAAGTAGTAATGCAACACTGGTAACTATTGCCAAAACAATTCTTCCATAAATATTTATCCATGCATCCAGTACTGAGTAACGTATAAAAAAACCGACCCCTACCAATAAAATAATGCTGCCCAGTACAGTAACAATATTTGCAGAAATAAAATATTCTTGCAAATAGCGTTCAAACCCCGATTTTTTAATTAAGTGGTTAAGTTTTAAATAGCTGGTATAAAATTTTGTGTATTTAAAGCCTTTTTTTTTCTTTCGTGTTATTCGAGCAGTTGGTTTAGGAGCAATTTTATCCAGTTCAATTATAACAGAACCTAACTTTCGATTAATACGAATTACATATAGTACCAAAAATATAAAAAGGACTACAATAACATAAATGCCGTATAAACCAAGTTTAAAAAGAAATTCCATTTGAACTATTAAATACTAATGCAAAAAAGTTGTCAAATTTACATTATTTTTTTAAATCCGAAATTAATATAAACGAATTTAATAAACTAATATATTTGCACATTATGTTTGGCTATAAGGTGAATTTAACAGGGAAAGTTTATTAACCGCAATAATTCATGAAATTATCTTTAAGCAGATACAAGGCATCGGATTCCGCCGACATATTATTATATTTCAAGGAATTCGTAACGAAGTAG
>JALWNR010000031.1 GCA_027083715.1 Bacteroidales bacterium | reverse complement strand
ATTTAATTATATCTTTTGATGAAAAAAAAATATTATTTGATAAAAGAAACGAGATGATAAAAATTAACCCGGATAAATAAAAAACAACAACACAATATTTATCTGGCTATATAATAGACTGTTACAAACAAAACAAATACTATCTTATAAAAAAGCTCAATTACAAAAATTCTTTTAAGAATAATGCTCAAGTTTTTTATTTTTTTAAATTATACTTAACTTACATTAAATTTAAAAACTACAACTATGAAAAGACTACCAATTTTGATTGCGTTAAGCATTACTTTATTATTTTTTAACGAAAATATTTTTGCACAAGCAGAATCGCGTACCCCTGCTAAAAGTGCCAGTTCTAAAAAAGAGTTTGATTTTTCCGACAACAAAAATGCAACTTCAATGATGCCCATTATGGGTGATGCCCTACCGGTAATTAAATATATTGAAGATACTATGAACGTAGAAATTGTTCGTATCGAATACGATTTAATATTTGATAAAAAAATCACATATAGAACATTATATAAAGGATGGAAATACGGTATTGTAGTTATTGGGGATTATCGTTTAAAAAAGATTAATGTACACCTTTATAAATATGTAAATGATGAATGGAAATTTTTACGCAGTGGAAAAGGCGACAGCTATTTTTCATTAGTGAATGAAGAACCATTAGAAAAAGGAGATTATTTAATGCAAATTACCGCCGACGAATTTGAAGAAGGATATAAAGCCGGACATTATGCAATTATAATTTATCATTAAACACAAATACTTATAGTATCGTTATAGAAACATCAACAAACACGATTCATCAAAAGAAGTTTATATAAAATCATAATTTTATATAAACTTTTTTACTTTTGTCTTTTATCAAAAACCAAATTAAATATGGATTTTAAAAATGATGTAGAAGCCGTTGATGCCCTAAGAAAAGCAAACGAAAGATTAATGGCTGAAATAGGTAAAGCAATATACGGACAAGAAAAAATAACTCAAGAAGTACTTATCTCCTTGTTCAGCAACGGACATTGTCTTTTAATAGGAGTTCCTGGGCTTGCAAAAACATTATTGGTAAATACCATCGCAAAAGCATTGGGACTTGAATACAACCGAATTCAATTCACACCTGATTTAATGCCTTCGGATATTACCGGCTCTGAAATATTAAACGAAGAGCGTCATTTTGAATTTATTAAAGGTCCTTTATTTGCCAATATTGTATTAGCAGATGAAATAAACCGTACACCCCCAAAAACACAAGCTGCCCTACTGGAAGCAATGCAAGAAAAAGCAGTAACAGTAGCCGGAAAACGTTACGAATTGGGCAAACCTTTTTTTGTGCTTGCTACGCAAAACCCGATTGAGCAAGAAGGTACCTATCCCCTACCCGAAGCACAATTAGACCGTTTTATGTTTAATATATGGTTGGATTATCCTGAATTTGAAGATGAAATTACCATTGTAAATAATACTACATCAGGTAAAAACATAGATTTGCAACAAGTTGTATCTAATGAAGAAATTCTATTTTTTCAAAAACTGATACAAAAAGTACCAATTAATAATAATGTGGTAGAATATGCTGTTAAATTAGCTTCAAAAACACGCCCAAACACTAAATATGCACATGAAATTACTAATAAATATCTTAACTGGGGAGCCGGACCTAGAGCATCACAGTATTTAGTACTTGGAGCAAAAACACATGCTGTTTTAAACGGAAAATATTCGCCCGACATTGAAGATGTTCAGGCAATAGCACCTCCTATTCTTCGTCATAGAATTATTAGAAACTATAAAGCAGAAGCCGAAGGAATTACGGTTGATGAAATCATTAATGAACTGATTAAAGAATAAAAATTCAATGCTAAATGTTAAAATTTCTTTCCAAATATATTTTTTTATTGTTTGCAATTATTATTTCAGAACATTTACTGTCTCAGGAAAAAAATGAAGAAACTCAAAAAGTAAAAATGATTACTATTGTGCATTCTGATTCGGTAAATGTGAATGAAGAAATTATGCCGGGAATACAATTTTTAAGAGGGCATGTTGTTTTAAAGCATGACTCCGCCTATATGTATTGTGATAGTGCATATTTTGATGGAAACGACAATTCATTTGTTGCTATAAATAATATTAAAATTATTGCACCTACCGAGGATGCCTTAGATACAGTTTATCTATATAGTGACTCCTTGCATTATTCAGGAAAAGATAAACTCGCCGAAGTTAGATATAATGTAGTAATGATAAAAGACAGTATGACCTTATATACTGAAAATCTTGATTATAAAATGGCAGAAAATTTCGGCTATTACTTTGATGGCGGAAAAACACTTAATGGTCAGGATACTTTAATAAGTAAATACGGTTATTATTATGCTGATTTAGACGAACTGTATTTTAAAGATTCTGTGATTGTTCAAAATCCGAAATATACGATATATTCAGATACTCTCAAACATCAAACCGTTGAAAAAATATCTTATTTATTAGGCCCGACAAATATTGTTTCAAAAGACACCACCAGCTGGATGTATAGTGAGTTTGGCTGGTATAATCACATCACAGACATGGGTAAGCTTACCAAGAATCCACTGCTTGTAGATGGTAAAAAAACACTGAAAGGCGATTCTATATTTTATAATAGAAACACAGGGCTGGGTATTGCATACAGTAATGTAACCATTGCCGATTCTGTCCAGAACATCCGTTTAAAAGGTAATCTTGGTAAATATTATGAAAAAAACCAAAGCTCTGTAATTACAGATAGTGCATTATTTATCAGTATTCATGAAAAAGACTCTTTATTTTTACATGCAGATACAATTCGCTCAATAATTGATACTTTAATTTCAAAAACAGATACAACTACTTTCAGACTGATAAAATCATATCATAAAGTTAAAATCTTCAAAAAAGATTTTCAGGCAAAATGTGATTCAATGATTTACACATTTCTAGATTCAACCATAAAATTATATTATGAACCGGTATTATGGTCAGGAAGTAACCAAATGACTGCAGATTATATAGAAGTGCAAACCGATAGCAATGAAGTTAATCAAATTATTATGCAAAATAATGCATTAATTGCTGCTCAAGTTGGTACAGGTAGTTTTAACCAAATAAAAGGGAAGAAAATGGTGGCGCATTTGCGCGACAATGAAATTTATTTATTGGATGTTCTTGAAGATGGAGGAACCATATACTACACCATAGATAAAAACCTCCTTATTGGTATAAATAAAATCAGTTGTACCAATATGGCTATAAATTTTGTAAATAATGAAATGGAAAATTTAATTTTTTATGTAAAACCAACAGGAACCATGTATCCGCCTAAAGATTTATCGGATGCCGAACGAAAGTACAAAAATTTTAAATGGATGATTGAATACCGTCCTGAAAAATGGCAGGATGTGTACATCTGGAAAAAAGAAGTTCCAAAGCCGAAAGAAAAAAATGATATTCAGCCTGAATTAAAACCGAAAGAAATAGAAAAGGAACAACCCACAGACTAATTTTTATTAAATGTACTGATTCAGCAGTTGGATTAATTGCCCGGCAGGAATCACCCCTGATTGTCTGAATTTTTGTATACCGTTTTTATAAATTACAATAGTCGGCACTCCGGTAATTTGCATTTTTTGTGCAATTGCCGGATTTTTATCCACATCAATTTTGATAATTCGCACTTTATCGCCCAAGCTGTCTTTTACCTGTTTCAATATAGGTGCAAGTGCTTTGCAGGGTGCACACCACTCTGCCGAAAAATCAACTAAAGTTACCGTATCTGAATTAATTATATCGCTAAATTTACTCATGTCTTCTGTTTTTAATTTTTTTTTTAAAAATCCGGTATCAACAATTTTGCCTTTTGCTTTTTTTGGAAAAAAATACAGCCTGAGCATTAACAACAAAGCGGCTATCTGTAAAAATGACACATAAAACTGACAAAATTTCATCAAAAACAATTTGCAATAATTCCATGTATTTGATTAAATTTGTACAAATACCTTTAACATGCTGCTATGAAAATATTAAACGCCGGACAAGTAAAAAAGCTGGATGCATATACCATTGAAAATGAGCCGATTTTATCTGTTAACTTGATGGAACGAGCCGCAAAGGTTTGTACAAACAGGATTATTAAAATCATTAAGAAAAAAACTAATATCAAGGTATTTGCCGGTCCCGGGAATAATGGTGGAGATGGTTTGGCAATAGCGCGTATGCTTGCAAACAAAAATTATTCGGTAACAGTATATTTAAAAAGCACGAAACTTTCAACAGATGCGCAAATTAATTATGAACGGCTAATTGAACAAAATAAGGCTAAGATTATCATCATAGATGATAAAGCAAAACTTCCTGCTCTAAAAAAAAATGATTTAGTAATTGATGCTTTATTCGGCTCCGGATTATCGCGCCCCCTTGAAGGTTTTTATGCGGAAATAATTACACACATCAATAATTCTGAAGCTATAGTTATTTCCATAGACATTCCATCCGGTCTTTTCAGCGAAGATAACTCTTCATTGCCAAAATCTGAGCAAGGTGTGTATTTAAATGTGATTAAGGCTGATTATACTTTGAGTCTGGAACTCCCCTTTCTCTCATTCTTTTTTCCTGATGCACAGCACCATACCGGCAAATGGGAATGTCTGTCTATTGGCTTAAGCCAAAAATATTTACAGGAACTTAAAAGCCCGAATTATTACATTACACAAAAAATGGTACAAGCTATGCTGAAAAAGCGCAAGAAATTTGACCATAAAGGTACCTACGGGCACGCACTACTTATTGCCGGAAGCTACGGAAAAATGGGAGCTGCGGTTTTAGCGGCAAAAGCCTGTTTGCGCACAGGCGTAGGTTTACTGACAACACATTTCCCTGTATCCGGCTACGAAATTATGCAAACAGCAGTTCCCGAGGCAATGGTGTGTATAGATGAATCGGGCACGCGCTTTTGCAAATCCGATGAACAGGATTTATATCAGGCAATAGGCATCGGTCCCGGTATCGGACAAAAAAAAGCTACGCTTAATTCCCTTATCGGAATATTGAATAATGCACAAAAACCGGTTGTTTTAGATGCAGATGCCTTAAACCTGCTTGCTGCAAACCGTTTTTTATATGATTTAATTCCCGAAAATAGTATTTTAACACCACATCCGGGAGAATTCAGGCGCTTAGCAGGTGAAACAAATAATTATTTTGAACAGTATCAAAAACAAATTGCCTTAGCAAAAGAACAAAAAGTGATTATAGTACTGAAAGGTGCACACACATCCATTGCGCTCCCCGATGGAAGATGCTATTTTAATTCAACAGGCAACCCCGGAATGGGAACAGCTGGCAGTGGCGATGTACTTACCGGAATAATCACTTCATTACTGGCACAAGGCTATTTACCGGAACAAGCAGCCATTTTGGGGGTTTACCTGCATGGTTTAGCCGGTGATATTGCGGCAAAGAAAAAAGGAATGCAGGCACTTATTGCCGGCGATATTGTTGAAAATATCGGCAAAGCTTATAAAAAACTTTCCGAAAATTAAAATTTCAATTCTTCAACGGAAGCTATCGGTAATTCACAGGTATTGTTTCGGCATAGATAAATCCGCAGTTCTTTACTGTGCCTATTCTGTGCTAAAGGAATACTGCTTTTTTCCTCCGCTTTGGCAAAAATACAGTTTGGAAGATACTTGTTTTGCAATAAACGCAAAGCTTCCAGGGCATCAGTACCACCTACTACAATTTCATAAAAATCATTTGTATGCCAATGATACAAACTCAGCCAATTAGCATGATACATCGGATTTTTAAGAATCTTATCCTGCACCATTTTCAACATTTTCTCCGATTTCTCAATATATACACTATCGCCAAAATATTTCCCCAGTAAAAACAAGTTTTTAGCCATCACTGAATTAGACGAAGGAATCACATTATCATCCAGTTCTTTCTTTCTGACAATTATGTCTGTTTGATAATCAGGTGTATAGAAAAACAAATTACGTTCATTGTCAAAAAAGTGCTCTATCACATACGCTGTTTGTTTTTTAGCAAGATACAAATATTGCTCATCAAAATTTGCCTGATAAAATTTTATCAATGCTTCGATTAAAAAGGCATAATCATCAAGAAAACCCGAAATACCGGATTTCCCGTTTTTAAAATTTCGCCACAAATGTCCATCAGTCTGCAATTGTGTTTCAGTAAGGAAATTTATGCTTCGGGTTGCATGTTCACAAAACTTTTCATTTCCAAAAGCAAGATATGCATCAAGATAAGCGGAGCACATCATTGCATTCCAGGCGGTCAGGCTTTTATCGTCTAATCCCGGCAATTGGCGCTGTTTTCTATATTCCAGCACTTTCTTTTTCAATAAGGTGATTTTTTCCGGCTCGTTTATTCCTTTGGAAAATAAAATGTTTTTTCCGTCAAAATTACCTTTTTCCGTCATACCGTAATGCGCTATAAAAACGGGTGCTTCATCTTTTAAAATATTTCTAATCTCATCAATTGTCCAAATATAATAAGTTCCTTCATGCCCCAGGCTATCAGCATCATAAGATGAATAGAAATTTCCTTCTGCTCCTGAAAAATTATCTTCGATAAACTGTAAAGTTTCGTAAACAATACGCTTATAATCATTCTCTTGCATGCATTTATATGCTTCGCTGTACAAACTCACCAGTTGCGCATTATCATAAAGCATTTTTTCAAAGTGCGGTACCAGCCAGTATTTATCCACCGAATATCGGGCAAATCCGCCTTCCAGTTGATCGTAAATGCCCCCGGCAGCCATTTTATTTAGTGTAAGAATGACAAAATCAAGTATTTCGGCATAGCTTTTCTTAGCCGATATTTGCAACAGAGTTTTGTAATTATTTGGCATCGGAAATTTCGGTGCCTGATTTAAAGCCCCATACTCCCAATCAAAATAGGATTTCCAATTATTGATGCTTTGCTCCATTAAATCAGGCAACAGATTGCTACTACCTGTATTTCCTTTTTCCATATTCTCAATGCCTTTTTTTATTTGCTCGGCATTGCTCAATACACTATCTTTTCGTTGCTTATAAGTCTGTACCACATTTTTCAATAAAATCAGCCATTGCTCCGGTTTAAAATAAGTACCTCCCCAAAACGGTTCACCATTGGGCAAAGCAAAACAATTCAAGGGCCATCCCCCCCTGCCGGTCAGTAATTGTACCGCTGTCATATACACATTGTCAATATCCGGGCGTTCTTCTCTATCTACTTTTACGCAAATAAAATGCGTATTCATATAGTCTGCAATCTGTTCATTTTCAAAACTTTCGTGTTCCATTACATGACACCAATGGCAAGCAGAGTATCCAATACTGATAAGTATCAATTTATTCTCAGCAATTGCTTGTTGAATCACTTTATTACTCCATGCAAGCCAATTTACCGGATTATGAGCATGTTGCAAGAGGTAAGGGCTGCTTTCATGAATCAAAGCATTGGTATGTTTATGTGTCATAATTCTCTTTTTGGGGTAATATTACGACATTATTTTTATTTAGACAAAATAAAAATAACAAGAAACAATAAAAAAGTCATGAAAAGAATAAAAGAAAAGATTTAATCAAAAGTATTTTTTTGCATCTACATCTATCTATCAATCCATCTACCTTTTCTCGAAGAGAGATCATATATTCTTAAATTAAGCTTTTCAGAAAATATTTTGCTTTTGAAAAAGTATCTTCTAAATCATCAGTTTTATATACTTTTAACCTGTGGTTTTTGCCGTAAACAAAGTTTATTAAATATATCTTCTCTCTATTTGACACAACAGCACCGCTTACTCCCATCACACTACTTTTCAATACAGTTCTGAAAACTGAAATACACTTAATCTGAAGCAAATCTTTCCAGACACCAAAAGAGAGTCTCCCTAACCCGCAAAATCACCTTCGGCGAGGAGCTATTCAAATCCAGTTCTATCCCATCTTTAAAAGCAATGAAAACAAGTACGCTTAGGCTCATAACTGCTCCTCCAAACAAGAGGTACTGTATCTATAATACAAACAGAAGTAGCATCAAGGTATAAGCAATAAAATACCGTAAGGGTTTTTTTGTTTAAAAACAAAAATTAAATTTTCATTACGGAAAGTTTCAGTTTTGTCTATTTATTTACTGATGCATTAATCAAT
>JALWNR010000030.1 GCA_027083715.1 Bacteroidales bacterium | reverse complement strand
GCATTAATAGCGATATCCGCATTTCATCAGTGTTTTGCTTAGCCATAATTATATAAAATTATAAAAAATATCTTTGATATTAGAAAAAATCAAATTTTGCTTTTAATTGTAAATTTAGGATATTTTAATAAATCTTCAAAAAGTTTTACTTACTTTTGAACGGAGATTGCAAATTTTCCGAAAAATTTTAATTTTAGCCATGTAGTGTATTATGACTCATAGAAAACAAACTTTTTGGTATTATCCCTTGCTGTTGTTGTTTGTTTTGTGGGCTCTAAAATTTATTGAACTTTTTTTCGATGTACGATTTACACGTTTGGGTATCTATCCGCAACAACTAAGCGGTCTTTTAGGAATTATTACTGCACCATTTATTCATGGAAGTGTAAAGCATTTATTATCAAATAGTTTACCTGTTTTCTTTCTGATTTCTGCATTAAATTATTTTTATCCTCGTCTTTCATTAAAAATAATTATTTGGGCATGGCTCCTTAGTGGGACAGGCGTATGGCTGGGAGGTAGATTTGCATGGCATATTGGAATTAGTGGGATTATTTATGCTTTGGCATCTTTTTTATTTTTTGCCGGAATAATTAGTAAAAACAGACGGTTAAGTGTTATTTCATTGCTTGTTGTTTTTGTTTACGGTGGTTTAATTTGGGGAATTTTTCCTAATGACCCGAATGTTTCATGGGAAGCTCACTTGTTTGGCTTTTTATCGGGTATAATTTTAGCTTATTGGTATGCACCGGATATTAAAAAAATTGATAAAAAAACAATAAAAAAAACAGTCGAAGATTTTACGGAATATGATACCAGTTTTGGTGAAATGGATATTCATTATAAAATAAAAAAAGAGGATGAATAACATTTTTCGGTTTACTATTTTTTTTATTTTTACATCATAGTTCAAATTCTTAGAACTGAAATTTTTACTTTAAATGTTTGTATTATAAACAAATAATTGTTTCAATAGGTGGATATTCCACCAGATTATTATGAATAATAAAAAATAAACGTATGAAAAAAATTATTAGTACAAAAAATGCTCCCGGAGCTATCGGTCCATACAGTCAAGCTGTTTTATCCGGCAATACCTTATATATATCCGGTCAAGTACCCATAAACCCTCAAACAGGTAAAGTGGTTGAAGGGGGTATTACCGAACAAACTGAACAGGTAATGAAAAATATTGGTGCAATTTTAGAAGAAGCCGGTTTTTCATATACCGATGTAGTTAAATCTACTTGTTTGTTATCAGACATGAGCAATTTTGCTGCAATGAATGAAGTTTATGGAAAATATTATCCTGAAAACCCTCCGGCAAGAGCAGCTTTTGCTGTTAAAGAGCTTCCTTTAAGTGTTTTAATTGAGATTGAGACCATTGCTGTTAAATAGTCTGCGTAAAAAAATACTAAATAACTGCGCTATGCCTGTCAATAAAATATAGTTTGCCACAGTTAGCAGACTATATTTTATCGATTTTGCAAATCTTGTGTTTGACATTTTATTGTCAAAGACTGCGTTTCGGGGCAAGCACTAAATAGCTTTAATGTATTGAATACTAGCAAATTAATTTTAATTTAAAGATACCTTCCAAAATAACTTAGTATTGAATATTAACCCGCAAAATTACCTTCGGTGAGGTGCTTCGCAGTTCACCGCTTTTGTTATAAATACACTGTAATGTTTTTATTATCAATACATTAAGTGAGTTTTGCAACAAAATAAATGCACTCAAATTTATTCGCCTTCGGCTCATGAGGCTAAAGGTTGGGTGTCGCTTGAAATTCTCTTTAAG
>JALWNR010000029.1 GCA_027083715.1 Bacteroidales bacterium | reverse complement strand
TATTTTCTAGTTTACATTTGATTTAATAAAAAATTGATCTTTTTCTTTATAAAATTCAATAACAGATTTATCTTTATAAACATCATGAACATAAAAAACAATACTATTTTCTAAAAAATCTGCATCGAAACTCATCCTGTAGTCATACATTGTTCGTAACAGATCTACATTATAGTAATGCTCTTCAAGAAATTTTAAATCGATTTTTGTTACATTAGGCAATAAAAAAGGATCTTTACCGGTACGCTGTTTTATTTTTTTTGCTTTCTTTTTTACCGGTTTTGTTTGTGTTTGTATTATTTTACCATCCTTAACACGTTTATCATGTATATAAAGTAATGCAGCCACTTCGTGCTTGCAAACCCCACCCCAATCATAAGGGCAAGTACACGATACATCCCAAATTGTTTTGCCCGAATCGTGCACAACCACCTCATACAAACTTGTTCCCTGAACATTAAAAGTCCAATGTTGTGAACGTTTATCATATTGAACATCTTTTAAGGCTCCTGCGGCATATAATTCTTCACCTTTTCTTTTTACCGACGAAGTAGCCATTAATTGAATATAATCGGAAAGATAAGACCGTAGTTTCATTTCAATATTAAAATTAATTCAGAAAATAAAAGTATCGTTTTTTTTAAATTCAGAATAATTATATTTGCAATAATTATTAACAATTTTTATGACAAGCGAAAATAAAACAAAACAGGAACCGGAACAACACGAAGAGTGGACAATGGTTATCCGCCCCAAACGCCACCTTCTGGATGTTAATCTGCAAGAAATTTGGCGATACCGCGATTTAATCAAACTGTTTGTCCGTCGCGATTTTGTGGCACGATACAAGCAAACGGTCTTAGGTCCTTTATGGTTTCTCATTCAGCCATTATTTACCACCATTATGTACACCATTGTGTTCGGGAACATCGCCAAAATTTCTACCGACGGGCTGCCACAAATCCTTTTTTACATGTCCGGTATAGTTGGTTGGACTTATTTTTCCGCTTGCCTTAATTCAACATCAAATACCTTTGTGGCAAATGCCGGAATTTTTGGCAAAGTATATTTCCCCCGGCTTACATTACCCATTTCTATTGTTATTTCAAACCTCATCCAGTTTGTCATACAATTTTTTCTGCTTTTGGCTTTTATGCTCTATTACAAAGTAATAGGAGCCAATTTTCATACAAATATCTATATACTTCTGCTTCCTGTATTAATTATTCTAATGGCAGGGCTTGGATTGGGATTTGGTATTATAATATCCTCATTAACAACAAAATATCGTGATTTAACCAACCTCGTAAGTTTTGGCGTTCAGCTTTGGATGTATGCTACGCCAATCATTTATCCGTTATCCGAAATCCCTGAAAAATACAGGCTGTTTGTGTTGGCAAATCCGCTGACACCCATTATCGAAACTTTCCGTTTTGCACTGCTGGGTGCCGGAACTGTCAATTGGATGCATCTTACATACAGTTTTGTATTTACCGTTTTTGTTTTAGCAATTGGCATTGTATTATTTAATAAGGTGGAGCAAAGTTTTATGGACACTGTTTAAATTTCCATTTTGCTAGAAAAAAGATCGTTTTATGCTAAAATCAGTATAGCTTTTTATAAATTATGCGAATTAAGGATTAAGTTATGTTTTTAAAGAAAAAGGTTGTAATGTGCTGTATGCAATACTGTTGTGGCTTAGTCCTGAAAGGACGATATATTTTAGCCCCGTATGAAGCGAAATGCGGGGTTTGGTAATCGTTAAAGTATTAGCGATGCAAGTAATAAAGCTGATTAAAGAA
>JALWNR010000028.1 GCA_027083715.1 Bacteroidales bacterium | reverse complement strand
TATTAATACTCTTTTACCGGCCAAGGAAGTTAAGGAGCAAAGCAAACAGTTTAAAAAAGAAAATAAAAAAGGGGTTAAACAAGATAAAAAAGATAATAAAAAGAATAAATCAGGTATTATTTTCAAAAAAAAAGATAATAAAAATTAATATTTATGCTTGATTGCAGCTTCTTTTTGCTATACATTCATAATCATCAATTATTCGTATTTTTTAAAATATCTTTTTCAGTTCTAAAATAAATCTGCATTTTTGTTGTTCAATTAACGATAAACAATATTTATGGCAGATACAGTAAAAGAAAATAGATTAATTCTTGTAACCAACGATGATGGTGTTGAAGCAAAAGGAATTAAATTTTTAACAGAAATAGCACAACATTTTGGCGATGTAGTGGTTATTGCACCCGATAAAGGTAAATCGGGTATGTCGCATTCAGTAAGTTTAAACGAGCCTATTTATATAGATAAAGTTAGCGAAAAACCCGGTTTGGAAATTTATGCTTGTAGTGGAACTCCTGCTGATAGTGTAAAAATAGCTTTACACAAAATTTTAAAGCGAAAACCCGATTTAATTCTTTCAGGAATCAATCACGGTTCTAATGCTTCGGTGAGTGCCATTTACTCAGGAACAGTAGCTGCTGCGCGCGAAGGTAGTATGAACGGTATCACTTCAATTGCTTTTTCTTTATTAAGCCATGAACCTGATGCTGATTTTACTGCTGCTGCAAAATATGTGCAAGTAATAATTGAAAAAGTAGTACAAAATGGTATAGCCAAGCAAACTTGTTTAAATGTAAATATACCTAATGTTCCTGAAAACGAGATAAAAGGGATAAGAATATGTCGCCAAACTTTGGGTAAATGGATTGAAGAGTTTGACTATCGTGTAAATCCGCATAATAAAGATTATTACTGGCTGACCGGTAAATTCTCTAATTTTGAACCCTCAGCAGAAGATACGGATGAATGGGCTTTAAATAATAATTATGTAGCAATAGTTCCTATTGAAGTTGATTTAACATCCTATACCGCCTTAAAAGATATACAAAAATGGGATTTTAATTTATAATCATTATGATAACAAAAAAATTATCCTATAATTCACAACTAACCGGTTTAATTATTGGTTTATTACTTCCTGTTGTAGTGATGTTTATTTTTTACGAAGTACGTAATATGCCGAGTATAGAAGTTTTTTTTGCACAAATAATGAAAGTGGGTGTGCTTACGCATCTGATTAGTTTATGTGTAGTTCCTAATTTATTGGTGTTTTTTATTTTTATGTGGACTAATCGTTTGCTTTCCGCAAAAGGCATTATAGGAGCTTCTTTTATTTATACATTCATTGTGCTAGTGCTTAAATTTTTTTAAAGACTGTGGTAACTAACGAATGTGGAGCAAAAAGTAAACCGTGTTTAGACTAATGCTTTGTCCTGAGTGTTGTTTCATAATACATGCCTGATTTGGCACAAGGACAATAAAGTAATGCAATAATGTAACGCTCACTATACAATTTGATTATTCTCAGTAATCTGTCGATTGTCGGACAAGTTTTAACTATATAACTATTTAACAATGAAATATTACATTATTGCCGGTGAAGCTTCCGGCGATTTACATGCGGCAAACTTAATGCATGAACTAAATAATTTTGACAAGGATGCCCAATTTCGTGTTTGGGGAGGAGATTTAATGCAACAGCAAGGGGGGGAAATTGTTAAACATTATAAAGAACTTGCTTTTATGGGCTTCGTTGAAGTGCTAATGAATATTCGCCGTATTAAGAGCAACTTTGAACTTTGCCAAAGCGATTTGTTAGACTTTAATCCCAATATATTGATTCTTGTAGATTATCCCGGCTTTAATTTGCGTATGGCAAAATTTGCTAAAGAAAATAATATTCTTACCTATTATTATATATCCCCAAAAATTTGGGCTTGGAAAAAATCACGTGCATGGAAAATTAAAAGGTATATTGATAAAATGTTTGTAATTTTCCCTTTTGAAAAAGAGTTTTACAAACAGTATAATTATGATGTTGAATATGTGGGTAATCCGCTTATTGATGAATTAAAAAAGAAAAAGGAACTATTGCCTGACAGACAAACTTTTTTAAAACGGAATAAATTAAATGAAAAACCTATAATTGCATTATTGGCAGGTAGCAGAAAGCAAGAACTTAAATATATTTTGCCCGAAATGTTAAAAGTAATTGAGCATTTTCATGAGTACCAATTTGTTTTGGCCGGTGCTCCAAGTTTTAATGAAAATACGTATCTTCCTTACATAGAGCATTATCCGGTAAGCTTAGTTTTTAATCAAACTTATGATTTACTGCAACATGCGCAAGCTGCTATTGTAACCTCAGGTACGGCTACACTCGAAACGGCTATGTTTAATGTTCCGCAAGTAGTTGTTTATAAAATGAATAAAATTACCTACGAAGTAGGTAAATACTTTATAAAACCTAAGTTTTTTTCGTTGGTGAATATTGTAATGGACAGAACAATAGTGCAAGAATTATTGCAAAAAAATCTGCCTGCAAAAATTACCGATGAACTTTCAAAAATTATTTATGACGAACAATATAGATATCAAATGTTAGAAAGCTACAAAGAATTGCAACAAATCATTGGAGAACCGGGTGCATCGCGTAGAACTGCTGAAATAATTTATAACGACTTAATTGCTTAAATAATAAGGCTCTACAAATTTATTTGATTTTAATATCTATTTCAAATAAACATAATTCTTTTTTTATTTACTTTGCAAACATACGAGTATAAACAGTAAAAAAAGCGATTAAATTACTTAACCGCTTTTTTAGTTTGTTTATTCCTTTCTAACTATTTTAAACAATCTATTCCAGCGCATACTTGCCGGAAAAGTTTTTTCAGGATTTAGTGAGTAAAAAATCAATACAGGTTTACCTACAATATGATCCTCTGGAACAAAGCCCCAAGCACGCGAATCAGCAGAATTATGACGATTATCACCCATCATCCAATAATAGTTTTGTTTAAATGTATATTTATCTACCGCTTTTCCATCAATATAAACTTTACCGTTTTTTTCCGTATAATTATTATGTTCATACACATCAATTACTCGTCTGTAAAGTATTATATTAGTTGAATCTAAATCAATAGTCATTCCCTTTTTGGGAATTACCAGTGGTCCAAAATTATCGTTATTCCAAGGTATTTTCGGATTATGCGGAAAAATACTTGGATCGTATTCTCCTTTAGGAGCAATTGTTTTCTTTATCTCAACTATTGAAGGATATTGTTTCAATTTTTCAACCATTTCATTGGTTAGCGGCAATAAATATAATCCTCCGGCAGGATAAATTTGAACATCTGAACGATAAATACCCAAACGTTCAAAAGTTTTCGGATTAATATTTTCACCACTAGTTTTAACGGTATAATTCCATTGCAAACCTTTGTAGTCTGGTTGTGGAGTACCATTTCTATATACTTTTGTATCAATAATTTGCAATGTATCACCTGCAACAGCCACACAGCGTTTTACAAAATTTTCTTTTTTATCAACAGGCCGTACTTTTATTTCATATTCATTTAAAATTCGTTTGCGTCCATACATCCTTACCCATTGATAGTAGTCAGGGTTTTCGTAACCTACAATTATTGTATCACCCACCGGGAAATTAAAAACCACAATATCATCTCGTTCAACATTACCAAAGCCTGCAAGACGTTTGTAGGGCCATTCTATCCATTCAAGATATGAATTTGTACTTTTAGTCCCTGGCAAAGTGTTGTGAACCAGTGGAAAAGCAAGTGGTGTATTAGGTATTTGCGGACCATAACTTAATTTACTCACAAATAAATGATCGCCAATCAATAAGGTTTTTTCCAGCGAACCTGTAGGAATAGCATATAATTGAAAAATAAAAATCTTAATAATAGTAGATACAACCAATGCAAAAATTAAGGCATCTGCCCATTCTTTCCATTTTTGTTTGGGTTCACCCTTTTTTTGTGCAAACGGATTCCATTTCACCTTTTTACTGATATAAACATCAAAAATAATTGGTAATCCAATAATCATCCAAGGGCTGCGTGCCCATATCATCCATAATATCCAAATAATTGTTGCAATACTAAATTTAATCCATTGTTTGCGGGTAGGTTTGCTTTCTAAAAAGTTCATTTTTAATCTATTATCGTTTTTATAAATATATTTTTGCCTGTAAAAGTACTCTTTTTATTGAAAATTTCATCAAAGTTAAACACAAAGTTTATTTTACACAAGTTCGGTTTTTTCGTTTAATACATGTGGATATATAAATATATAGATTAATCGAATACCTATTTTTAGGTATTGCACCGCAAACCAAATGCCCATACATTTGTATTGAATTTAGAATGAGTCTAAATAATGATGGTTATCGATAATCGAAATTGAAAAAATTATTATTACTAAATTAAAAATTGAAGGAAATGAAAAAACTATTTTTAGTGTTTTTGATAGGAATGGTAGTACAAATACCTTTAAGAGCCCAAAGGGATACTGCATTAGTAAATGAACGTGTAAATACGGTTCAAAGAATGCATTATAAGGATAATCGATTTGTGATCGGAGGTTATGGTCAAGTTGATTATAATCAGCAGGTTAGTCCTGATGTTAATTATAATGGTAATATGGATGTTCACCGTATTGTACTTCTTTTCGGATACAAATTTGACAATAAAACATCAGTATATACAGAAGTTGAATATGAGCATGTTGAGGAAGTGTTTATCGAACAGGCGTTTATTAATCATAAAATTAATCCTTGGTTAAATTTTCGTGCCGGATTAATGTTAATTCCTATGGGAATTATAAATGAATATCATGAACCACCTATTTTCAACGGTGTAGAACGTCCAAATCTTGATAAATATATTGTTCCGTCAACTTGGCGAGAAATTGGCGCCGGTTTTATGGGTAGAATTGATGATTATTCCTTAAAATATCAAATTTATATTACAAATGGCTTGTTGGGTTACGATGGTGATGCACGTTTTAATGGAGAAAACGGACTTCGAGGAGGAAGACAAAAAGGAATGGAGTCGGTTTTTAGTTTTCCAAACTTTGCCGGGAGAATTGATTATTTTGCAATTCCGGGTTTTAAATTAGGACTATCCGGATATTTTGGTAAATCACAATCAACAGCATATCAGGGAATTGATAAAAACGATGAAATCTTAAAAACTTCGGCAGACAGTACTGTTGTTGGTATATCAATGTTGGGTTTGGATGCACAATATACGCTTGCAGGATTTGGATTTACCGGACAATTATATTATTCTAAACATAACAATGTTTTACAATATAATTCTTTTACCGGTAGCGATTTAGGCGAAAGTTTGTTTGGATATTATATTGAAGCATCCTATAATATTTTTAATACCTTGCCTACAAAGCATGAGTTAATTCCTTTTGTACGCTATGAAAATTACGATACGCAATTTTCAGTAAGTTCTGATACACCCATAAATAATACTTCTGCACGACAAGAATTTATTTTTGGTTTAGGATGGAAAATGCATAATAATGCAATCGTAAAAATGGATTATCAAATTATTGATAATGGAATAGAAACCAAAAACTTTTTGAATATGGGAATAGGTTTCATGTTTTAATTTTATGGTGAATTAATCGATAGCCGGAGAGAGTGCTCTCCGGTAAATACATAAAATTATCTTAAAATAACTGATTATGAAATATCCATGAATTGAAAAAACTCAACAGTAGTGATGAAAATTGGTGTTGCTATATTGAAAGAATAATAGTTTCAATACATGGATATTCCATTTGACCATTAAAAATAATTAAAAATATACTTATGAAATATTTAATGATTGCAATAATTTCCTATTTTGGATTATTTATAACAAATAAAGTAGATGATTTAAGCCCGCGCATCCAAAAATCAATAGAAAAAGAAATAAAAAAAATATGGAAAGATACAGAAGTAAAAAAAACACTTATAAAAATAGATGATAAGACAGCTAATGAATTGCAAATTGATGCTGATAAAAATTTTATTTTAAAATCAGGAAACGAAGTATTAGGATATTTATTTGTTCGTAGAACAAAAGGTTGTGTTATAGGAGGCTGTTCAGATTCGGGTGAGCAAACTTTTCGCAAAGAAATGATCGGTGAACGATATGAACATTTTGATTATATGCTCATATTAAATAAAGATTTAAGTGTAAAAAAAGTTAAGATATTAGTCTATGATGGTGAGTATGGATATGAGGTTGGTTCTAAGTTATGGCTCAGGCAATTTATCGGATATTCTGGTGGCAATTTAGAATATGGAAGAGATATTCAAGCTCTGTCGGGAGCAACAATATCTGCGCAATCAATTACTGATGATATTCAGTTGATGCATGAAATTGCTCTAAAACTCAGAGAAAAAAGCTTAATTTAATTTTCGGTACTGTTTGTTTTCTGTCGAACTGCTTCATAAAGCAAAATACCGGTAGCAACTGATACATTTAAAGACTCAATAGTTCCCAGAATTGGGATTTTTACTATTGCATCCGATGTTTTTAATATTTTGGGCGAAACACCTTTTTCTTCGGAACCCATAATTAAAGCCAGTGGATAATTAAAATCGACCGAAGTATAATTCGTATTTGTTTTTTCGCTTGCAGCAATGATTTTTAAACCACTGGTTTTTAAAAAATCAATGGTTTGCAATAAACTGCGCACCCGGCAAATAGGCATTTTAAATAAAGCTCCGGCTGATGTTTTTATTGCATCGCCGGTAATGGCAGCACTTCCTTTATCGGGTATTACAACTGCATGAACACCTGAACATTCTGCTGTTCGAATAATAGCCCCAAAATTACGCACATCAGAAACTTCATCCAATATTAAGATAAAAGGGTTTTCTCCTTCTTCATAGATTGTAGGGATAATATCCTCCAATTTTTGATAAGTAATTGGCGAAAGAACTGCAATTACTCCTTGATGATTTTTTCCTTGATAAATCCTGAATTTTTCTTGAGGCACAAACTGAACCGGAACTTGATGCATATTTGCAACACTTAACAGCTCTTTTACCAAGGCACTTTGATTCCCTCTTTGTATCTGAATTTTATCAAAATCCTTACCCGATTTTATGGCTTCAATTACTGAACGTACACCAAAAATTAAATCTTTATCTTTTCTTTTATTTGCCATGTTTTTTTTATAATTTAGAGAATCTATAATTCAATTATTTAATAATACAGGGGATAAGGCTATAATGAACTGTAACAATTTACTGAAAAACACTGTACACTTTTCCATTGCGCCAACTTTTAATAGCCTGAAACCAAAAACTCCGAAAATCAATATGTCGTTCCAAGATATAATCATTATCAGTATAAGAATTTTCAACTTTTTTAAATACAAACTGCAATACTTTAAAGTTTAATCGGTCATGATAAAGCCAAATCTCCTTGTCAGGAAAGTTTTTTACAGTTTTAGGAGGTCCAAACATTAAATAAATCATTCCTCTATCTGTACGCCAACCCTGTGTGAAAGAGGTGAAATATACATTTGCATATAGCGTTCTGTTGTAATAAATACGTATTAGCTCACGTGCTCTTGCAGTATTATCACCTGCACATTCAAGCCAAAACCTATCCACAGCCAATTTTTTGTTTGAACTATTAATCAGTTCCTGATATTCCTCTTCGCTACATAGATATTGTAAAGGTTTTACCATATCTAAACTTGTTTTCACATACGGAAAATATTGTCCCGGATTTAAAAGCCCTAAACCGCCGGCTTGAGTGGTATCAATTTGAATAAAATAAAAACCGGTATTTTCTTCATGAAACTGAAAAGCATCAGTCCCGCTAACCGACCAAATACTATCAGGAGTAGTGTTAATTTGAGCTCTATGCATATCTGAAAACGGAGGATAAGGCATTGGAATTTCCTTTTGGTAATACTTTATATAAATACTATCAACAGGAGTGCTGTGTTTTATTGAAAAATAATGCTCCGGTCGGAAAAAATTTTTAAAATAAATCTGATTATTCTTCTTCGATATAATAAGGTATTTTTGAGCAGAATTTATATTATTTTTATCTACTGAAATATAAATGTTTACACTTGTCCTGAGATATACATCAGTTGCTGTAACTTTCAGAAAATATTTATCACGATTATTATCATTTATTTGCAAATAGCTGATAATAT
>JALWNR010000027.1 GCA_027083715.1 Bacteroidales bacterium | reverse complement strand
AAAATGAAGGGTGATAAGTGAATTAATCTACTGAAAATAAGAATATTAAAACTTTGCATTATTGTTTTATAAATACCTAAATTTTAATGCTTTATAAAAATTTAACAAACTATTGATTTTATTATCAACCAAAAAATCTTAAAAGATGAAACGTATAATTAATTAAATATTTTAAATCATGAAAAAAGAATATTTTGTATCAGCAGCAATTGCCCTGATTATTAGTTTATTGACATTTTACGGGGCAAAGGAATTAACAGGAAACGATCAAGTAATAAAAATTGAGCATGTGGACGGTACCGGAGCGAGCAAGGTGCTCTATTCGGTAAACGAAAATGGCGATTTTGAACCTGTTGATTTTACTAAAACGGCAGATAAAGTTGTTAATGCTGTGGTACACATAAAGTCGAGTATTGTTTCACAAAATAATTATATGCATCAATATCGCCAATTGCCGGATCCTTTTGGTGGAGATGATTTCTTTAAATTTTTCTTTGGTGAACCGCAGCAAATGCCTAAAAAAATGCCAAAAAATATGCCTAATGTGCAAATTGCAACAGGTTCAGGAGTAATAATTAATGAAAACGGATACATTGTAACCAATAATCATGTAATAGAAGATGCTAAAGATATTGAAGTAACATTACATGATAATCGAACCTATAAAGCAAAAGTTATTGGTACAGATCCCACAACAGATATTGCCCTTTTGCAAATTAAGGAAAAAAACCTGCCTTACTTACCTTTTGTAAACTCAGACGATGTTAAAGTGGGTGAATGGGTAATGGCAGTAGGAAACCCGTTTAGTCTAAATTCAACTGTTACAGCAGGTATTGTGAGTGCCAAAGCACGAAATATTAATATTAATCATGAGCAATACGCAGTTGAAAGTTTTATACAGACAGATGCTGCTATTAACCCCGGAAACAGCGGCGGAGCATTAGTTAATCTGGATGGAGGTTTAATTGGCATCAACACAGCAATTGCCAGTCCTACTGGCTCTTATGCAGGATATGGTTTTGCTGTGCCCAGCAATATTGTAAATAAAGTTGTTGAAGATTTATTAAAATACGGAGTAGTTCAACGTGGTGTGCTGGGTGTGATGATACGTTCAATAGATGGAAATCTTGCCAAAGAAAAAGATTTAAAAGTTACCGAAGGTGCCTATGTGGATAGTTTATTAAAAAATAGTGCAGCCGAAAAATACGGAATTAAACAAGGCGATGTGATTATTGCAATAGACGGTGAAAAAGTTCTTTCTTCGGCTAAACTTCAAGAGCTAATCGCTCAGCATCGTCCCGGAGATAAAGTGAAAGTACTCGTAAACCGTAAGGGAACAGAAAAAGAAATTGACGTAGTATTAAATAATCGAGAAGGAAAGGCAGGTTTGCTGAAACGTGAGCATAAAGAAATATTAAGCATTTTAGGTGCCGACATGCAAAATATCAGCAAAGAAGAAGCAAGAAAACTGGATATTAAAGGGGGGGTGAAAATTACTAAAATATATGCAGGTAAATTACGTCAGCAAACTCAAATACGTGAAGGTTTTATTATTACCAAAGTAAATGGTAAAGAAGTAAAATCAGTTAAAGAGTTTACAGATGCACTTAAAGATCTTAAAGGCGGAGTAATGCTGGAAGGTATTTATGAGGATATACCCGGAACCTATTATTACGCTTTTGGTCTATAAAAACTTATAATACATCAAACATTAAAGGCTGTCGATCATTTTTTTCGACAGCTTTTTTATTTGTTCTAAACTAATACAAAATAACAAAACAGTATTATTCGCTGATTATCAA
>JALWNR010000026.1 GCA_027083715.1 Bacteroidales bacterium | reverse complement strand
TACCTTTTCATCGATTGGCTGAACTCTTTTACCAAACTGCGAATTAAACAATCTTATAAAGTGATTTGCCAAAGCAGGAATATCATTTTTACGATCGCGCAGAGGAGGAATTGTTATTTGAAAAACTTTAAGCCGGTAATAAAGATCTTCCCTGAAAGTTTTTTCTTCCACTGATTTCAACAGGTCTTTATTTGTAGCTGCAATTATACGTGCATTTACAGGAATGTCTCTAGTTCCGCCTAATCTGCGAACATTTCTGTTTTCCAGAACACCTAATAATTTTACTTGTGTAGCAAGGTTTATTTCACCTATTTCATCTAAAAATACGGTACCGTTTTCTGCAATTTCAAACAGTCCTTTTTTTAAGCTTTTAGCATCTGTAAAGGCACCTTTCTCATGTCCAAACAGCTCACTTTCCAAAAGTGTTTCCGGAAGAGCAGAACAATTGATGGTTACAAATGGACCATCCTTTCGGTTACTTTCGTTATGAATTGAACGTGCAAAAATATCTTTTCCCGTTCCACTTTCTCCTAAAAGTAAAATTGTGGTAGTTTCGGTTTTGGCAATTTTTTTTGATATACTAATAATTCTTTTAATATCACTTGATTCACAAACTATATCATCAAAAGTAAATTTATCGCTTTGTTGCCTTCTGAGTAAACGAATTTCTTTATTTATATTAATTTTACTGATTACATTTTCAATTATAATATGTATCTCATCAAAAGAAAAAGGTTTTTTAATATACTCAAAAGCACCCAGTTTCATAGCTTCAACAGCTGTTTCGATACTGCCATAAGCAGTCATAAATACAATTACCACATCATCATCAGTAGCTTTTATTTCTCTAATAACTTCCAGTCCCAACATTTCGGGTAATCTATTATCAACAAAAACCAAATCAGGATAATATTTTTCAAATAACTCTAAGCCTTCCCTTCCACTCTCAGCAGTAAAAACTTTATACCCCTTTGCAGTTAATTGCTTCTCAAAAGACCATCTTATAAGTTTCTCATCATCAATAACTAAAATTTTCAAGGGTGTCATTTGGCTTAAATTATAGGTTTACAATATTACGATTATGAACAAATAGAAAGTTTGTTGTAATGTCTGTTTTTTAAGAATTAGTATTCGGTTGACAAAGATTTATAGTCAATTGGCAAAGAGATACTAAAAATACATCCTTTTTTATGTTTTGTTTCTACCCATATTTCTCCCTGATGTTTATCAATAATATCTTTAACAATCGCCAATCCCAATCCTGTTCCCTCTGTTCTTGTAGTATAAAACGGACTAAAAATTTTAGGCAATATTTCATCAGGAATTCCTGTACCGGTATCTTCAACCTTAATAATTACCTGTCTTTGCTCTGCATCATATTTAGTGGTATAGGTAATGGTTCCTTCCTTAGGGATTGCCTGTATAGCATTTAACCCTAAATTTAAAAGTGCATTTTCAATTTTTTCGTGATCAAATTTAAACACAGGAATTTTAGGCTGTAAATTTAAATGAAACTTAATTGATTTATTGTGATCTTGACTTCTTAAAAACAAAAGTAATGATTTAACCAATACATTAATATTTCCTTCGTGTACTTTAAGCTCTTTTGAATGCGAATAAATTAACAAATTGGAAACAGCTGAATTAACTCGATTTGCCTGACGTTGAATTTCCTCCAAAATTGGTTTATTTTGATCGTCTTGTATTTCATCTACAATAATCTCAATAGCATTGGCAATTCCTGTAATTGGATTTCTGATTTCATGCGCAAGCCTTGCTGCCATTTCACCTACTGTAGCAAGTTTTTTATTGTTGAGTAACTCTCTTCTATGGCAAATCAACAATTTCTTTTGGGTATTTTGAAAATTATCCAACATTCTGTTAAAATCTTTGCCCAATTGTCCTAGCTCTTTCGACTCAGGAATAATGACACGCTCATCCAAATCTCCTGCATTTATTTTTTCAATTTTAGACTGAAAATGCTTTAAAGATTTTTTCACAAAACGATAATGCATTGAGCTAATTAAGCCACCAATCATTAATATCAATAAAAATGTAAAAAAAAGACTGAATTTTAAAGTAAAGGCTTTATTTTTTTCAACTTCCTGCATGGAAATATCATAAACAGTATATCCCAATGTTTTTGTTTCTGTATCGTGACAGGAATGACACTTTTCATTATTCTGCATTTTTAGATACACACGCGTAAAAGGTTCCGGTGCATTTTTAAATTCTTCAATTGTTACCTCTTTATCTAATGAGCTAAACTTTTTAAGAGGTTCAACATTTTTATCTAAAACAGATGAATCTGCAACAAATACAATTTTTCCCAGCGAATCGGCTAAATATGTATTTAAAACCCACTGATGACCACTAATGCCTTTTATTAAGCTTATAGGCGAGCCCTCACCATGTTCTGTATGATAATACTGGTCTTTTAAAAAATGTAATACTCCAATAATGCTATTTTCAGTAGTTTTGTATATTCTTTCGGTTAAAAATTTATCATAAAGATAAAAAGAAACAAAGGAAATGGAAACTATTGCTAAAACCAATACAATAGTAATTTTAAACCGAAAAGAATATATCTTTGTCATACTTGCACTTTAAAAATTCAATAACACAATTCACTATGGATATCTCATACCCATTCTATGGTTTTTTCCATGACAACGCAATAAGCAATAACCGCTATTGGTACCTGTTTTTACAAAACGAATAACTCCTGATCTTGGTTGAACAACACTTACATCAAAATTAATTAAGTGTGAATTATTAGTGGTATTTCCTTGGCTGCTGCTGATACCATGTGGGTCGTGGCAGACATTACAAGGAGCATCTTCCCCTCGGATATGTTTTCTATGTTCTGTAAACGATTCATCATTAAGAATAGAGCTTCGACTATGGCAACTATAACAAAGCTCATAATTAGCATATGATTCAGCAGTATAATCAGCTGTTTCATAGCGATATTTCAGTATATTGGGATATATTGAGCCATGTGGTCCTGCCGGAGAACTGTTACCATTACTGGCATGACAATCCGTACAATAAATCACACTAGACTCATTTAGAGGAGCTATTAAACTAGGAACATTATTATTTTTACCGGATCCTCCAACCGGATGAAAAGATGGATTACTTAAATCAAATTCAAGGCGAACATTTGCCTGAGCTATTTGACGCGTAGTGGGGCTTCCCACAACCGGATTATCAGAATGACAGCGATAGCAAAGCTCATATTCATTCTGAACTACATTTACCGGATTTCCACTTTGATTAATTCCTCGCACACCGGCAAGAAACCCGTTTGCATTAGGTGCAGAAGCTGTTGAGTTATTCACTGCATGCGGATTATGACAATCAACACATTCTACATGCGTAACTTGCGGATCCGCATCTTCAATAGGAGTATGTATTTGGTTGTAAGCAAACACATTGTGTCTATAGGCTTTATTCATTTCTGCTTCAATATCAGTATTTGCTACATTCCCATTATGGCAATCTAAACAATTATTTTCCTCAAAATTAGACTTTAATAAACGCGCTTTCCCATTAGCATTGTGAGTATTATGACAGCTTGCACAAGCATTTTCTGCCACTGTTGGATACGGTCCATCAATATGTGCCCACGGATTAGTCCCTGAGCCATTCCATGTTGCTGATGAACTTTGATGTGTAGATGCTGTCCAATAGTTCTTATCATGACAGTTAAAACATAAACTCGAATAACTTGTTGTTGTTAAAAGAAACTTTTTATAGGTATTATTATGGGGTTCATGGCAAGATGTACACTGTAGTTTACCGGTATTATCAACTTTTGAAGGTGCAAGAGGGGGATACTTTAACTGTCCGTCAGCAGCAGCCAATGATGAATTATAAATAAACGAAACCGGATGATCATCTGAGAGGTCAGAGCTAAGTTTTTTATTGCCCATTAGTAGATCATTGTTTCCAACAAACTGAATATCAGTAGTCCTGTTTCTGACTTTTCCTAATGCTGTTGTCCCGTCATGGCAGGACAAACACAGCAAAGAAGCTCCATCCGGCTGCCCGGGGGTTGCGAGAAAGGTATTACTTACCGAATTATCATACAAAACATATACAGAGCCAGGATCGTCACGGTTCCACAATGGACCCATCGGATTTGAATTATGTGGTGTATGACAAAAAATACAAACCTCTGATTCTGATGAAGCTTTAATTGTACCCGGGCTACTTACTGATAAATTATGCAGACTGCTTACAACCGATTGCGCATTGATAAACAAAGAAAAAATAAATAAATTTAATATGATAAAACCAGCTCTTTTCATACTATATAATTTTATACCCCAAAAAATAATCCCTTATCAAAAAAGTATTACACATATATTATGCCTAATAAATTATTATATGAGAACACGAGTAAATCAAAACATAATGCATTGTTTATCAACAAACTAAAACAACAAATAAAGTAAAACCGGACTCTTATATTAAACAAATATACAAAATTAGTGGGGCATAAGAAACATAAAATGGGGCAAATAACCCAATGCGATTGGGGCTGTTTTTGAAATTTGTACTAACCGCTTAAATATTTTGTAAGAGTATCCCGGTTTTCGGAACAAGTTATGCCGATAGACTTTTAGTTTTGTATTAAGAGCTTGCAAAGTAATACAATTAAACAATCCTAAAAGGTTAAAAATAGCTTAATAGAGCCTTTTAAAAAACTCTATAAAATTCAAAAAGCTTGTTTATATTAAAATAGACCAGTTATCTATGAACCCCAAATATAATCAGGTTAACAATTATTTTTTATTTAATGCTTTACCGTTAACAAGCTGAAATATCTGAACTCGGGTATTGTAACTGTCTGCAACGTAGATATAATTTTGCTCATCAATATATATTCCTGTTGGCATCCAGAACTGAGCCTTGCCTTTTCCTTGCTCACCAAACCGATACAAAAAATTTCCAGCTTGGTCAAAAACCTGGACTACATGAAAAAGTGCATCTGTAATATAAATGTTTCCGAAAGTATCTGTAGCAATACCTTTGGGTCTAGCCATATAGCCCGAAGCATCACCAATCTGCCCAAAAGTTGAAATAAACTCACCTTGCGAGCTAAAAATCTGTATTCTAAAATTCATAGAATCAACAATGTACACATATCCTTGGTCATCAATCCATATAAAAGTCGGAAAATTAAAAGCGCCGTTTACCGTACCTCTTCCTCCTATTTTTTTTATTAATTGTCCATTATCGGCATTCAGTACTGATATTCTGTGAGCTCCGGTTTCAACTACCCATAACTGGTTGTTCTCTTTTGAATATGCAATTCCTGTTGGTTGATTTAAGTCAAGAGTTTTACTAATCGGTAAAATTTTCTTTTTATTGAAATCAATTTTATACACACTTTTTAAATGTGAATCAGTGAAAAAAATAGACCCATCCGGCGACATGCATATACCCACCAAAGAAGAAAATCCTTTTAAGTGCTTATAAATAAACTTTGGGGTTTGAATAGACTTATCTTTGATTTTAACAATAACACCACTACCCTGATCAAGAACCCAAAATTCATTCGGGTTTTGAGCTAACACATTAAATGGTTTTGATAGAACAAACTCTTCTTTACCAAAAAGAATTCTTCCAATACGTTTAGAAAATTTAGTCTCCACTTTTTCTTTCGAAGGATATTGGCTTACCCAACGAACATATGGAGCGCCTGAATATTTATTATCTTGTGCAAAAACAAAATAAAAACTACTCAACACTAAAAAAACCAAGATTAAGCAGAATTTTCTAAACATAAGAATAAAAGTAATTTTATAAAAATAACAAAGTTAAGCCCTTTTGTACGATGTGCAAATTATAAAAATAATCGATTTAATTTTTGCAAAATAAAAATAGCCCAAACAAATAAAAAAGCAGTTTCTTCAGTTCAATAGTTTGTTAAATTTTATAAAGCATTAAAATTCAGATACTGACGAAGCAATAAAGCCAAGCCTTAATATCTTTATATTTCAAGGAATTCGTAACGAAGTATCTGTTCCGAATTTGTTTCGGAAAAGAGAATTTCATGAACTGCGAAGCACATCACCGAAGGTAATTATTGCGGTTAAGAATAATTTACAAATGATATTATTCATCCAATTGTATTAATAACACCACTTTTTTACCACTTCGCAATACATCCACGGTAATAGTTTGCCCCGGCTTTAATTTTCCCAATCTGTTCATATATTCATAAATATTATGAATTTCAGCACCTTCTATTGCTGTAATAATATCTCCTTTTTTCATACCTCCTTTAAATGCAGGTCCGTTTGGAGTAACAGCATCTACACCTAAACCTTTATTATCCGACTTCGTAAAATTAGGCATTATTCCAAGTTTTACTTTCATACCTCTCGAAGGTTTAGTAGAACGACCTTTTGGTCCTGCATCCTGAAAGGTTAAATCTTTATCTCTGGTAGCTAAATTAACCGTTAAATCATATATATAGTCGTCTAAAGTTTTTAATCCTTTGAAATTAATTTTTTCAACAACATCCAATGGAGTATGATAATCTTCATGAGCACCTGTTGTGAAGAAAAGTACGGGAATATCTTTTATGTAAAATGATGCATGATCCGATGGTCCAAAACCTTCATAAGAAATTCCAAGTTTTAAATCGTATCTGCTAATGAATTTATTCAATAGTTTTTCTCCTTCAATTGATGTCCCCACACCACCAACGGAAAGCTCTTTTGATGGTTTTAAACGCCCAACCATATCAATATTAATCATGGTTTTAATATCTTTGATATTAACTGCCGGATTTTCGGTAAAATATTTTGATCCGATTAATCCAATTTCTTCGGCACTAAATGCAATAAAAATAATACTGCGTTTCAATTGTTTTTTATTCTTTACTAACTTTTCGGCTATTTCCATTAATGATGCAACACCTGATGCATTATCGTCTGCTCCGTGATGTACACCTATTGAATCGGGCATGCGTGAAGAACTGCCCCAGCCTCCCATACCTAAATGGTCATAATGGGCTCCTATTACAACATACTCATTACGCAGCTTTTTATCACTACCCTTTAAATAAGCCACTACATTTTGTGTTTTAACCTTTTCAAAATTTACTTTTGTATGAGCTAAAACACGAGTATTACAATCAAAGGAAATCGGTTTTTTATCGGTTTTTAAAGATTTTTCCAATACCTTAACTGTTTTTCCTGATTTTTCAAGAATTATATTAGCAACAGCTCTTTTAACATGAACTACGGGTAAGCCAAAGTTTGATTCAGTTTGGTCAGCTTCCAATTTCATCAATTTATCTTTTTTATCTAATTCAATACCCGAAACAAAAATTACTCCTGCTGCTCCTTTTTCTTTAGCAGTAAGCACTTTAGTGCGTTCATTAGAATAAGGTATGAATTTACTGTCGGGATTATCCAATTCAGGGTCTGCACGTAAAATCAACACCCATTTTCCTTTTACATCAATTCCATCATAATCATTCCATTGGATATCTTTATTGTCAATATCAAAACCATAACCGGTAAAAACAACGTCTGCATTTAAATTAGCTTCGGAAGAAAAAGTGAGTGGTATAAAATCTTGATTTAAATTTGCTGAAAAGTTTCCGATTTTAAAACTTGATGACTCATCTGCCTTTGCTTGAACAACTACATCAAAATATTGAAAATATGATTTTCCAAGCGGTTTTAAACCGATTTCTTTAAAATACTCTTCGATATACTTAGCTGCAAGCATCCCTCCTTCTGTACCGGGTTTTCTTCCTTTTAACTCATCAGATGAAAGATAACTAATATACTCTTTCAACTCCGTTTGAGTAATTTCAGCGTTTTGTGCAAAAACAACGAACAAATTAAAGAGAAAAATTGATACAAAAATTAATTTTTTCATAGTAGTAGGATTTAATATTATATTGTTAAAAACTTGTCTGACTGTTGGCAGATTATTACCGGTTACGAATTAATTTATTCGTTCAATCATCTACCTGTAGGTAGATACGGTATTTGTTCCCAATAATGTCAATCTGTTTGTTCTTCCTTAACAAAAGACAAAATATCACCGGGCTGACACTCTAAAACCTCACAAATAGCCTCCAAAGTAGAAAACCTTATTGCTTTTGCTTTGCCTTTTTTCAATATAGATAAATTAGCTATAGTAATACCTATTCGCTCGGAAAGCTCTGTAAGCGACATTTTTCTTTTGGCAAGC
>JALWNR010000025.1 GCA_027083715.1 Bacteroidales bacterium | reverse complement strand
AATTATTATACCAATTTGAAATCAAAATGCCCGTTATAAATTTAAAATATTTTTTTGTTTTACAAACTTCAAATTTTGAGCATAGCCATAGCTACGGTCAAAATTTTAAGTGAAGTAAAACGGAAAAAGATAAAGAATTTATCGGGTATTTTGATATTAATTTGGTATTAAACACACAAAGAAATGATTATTTTACATCATGCGGTTCTTCCGCAGTAGCGGAACAGGCTATGTGACCTTAGAAATAATTTAAAAATAAACACATGAAATCAATTTATTACAGCTTTCTTTTTCCATCTGCCCATTATAAAATAGATAAAAGAAAAACTTAAACCAAAACCCCATGCAATAGGTATTCCCCACCAAATACCGATTTCGCCCATACGCTCGGATAAAAACCAAGACATAGGGATACGAATAAACCATAGGGCAAATAGTGTAATAAACATAGGCACTAAAGTATCGCCGGCTCCACGAAAAACCGCTGTAAAAGAAAACATTGTTGAAAACACAATATAAAAAGAACTTACAATAATCAAATATTGATAACCAATAGCACGAACATTGGGATCAGGAGTAAAAATCCCCATCAAATATTGACCAAAAAATACCGATACAAAGCTAAAAAAAATAGAGATACCCGCTGTGAGTATAATAGTAGCTTTTAAACCTTCTTTAACACGTTGTAATTTACCTGCTCCAATATTTTGTCCGGTAAAAGTAGTAAGAGCCATTGCAAAATTCATTGCCGGCATAATGGCAAAAGCATCAATACGTCCGGCGACAGAGTATGCCGCAATTACATCTGTACCAAACTCATTTACAATACGATAAATAGCAGTCATACCGATAGCTACTACCATATTTTGTAAGCCTGTGGGAAGTCCTATTTTCAAACTTTTCAGGAAAATTTCTTTATCAAAACGGAAATTTGCCAGAGAAAAATGAATCAGCTCATGTGATTTATTCAAATAAATAATGGCAATAATAAAGGTAATACCGGATGCCAATATTGTAGCATAAGCAACTCCTTCAATTCCAAAATGAAAAACCACAACAAAAAGAAAATCAAAAGCTATATTTAATATTGTTGAAAAAATCAAAAAATAAAGTGGAGTTTTAGAATCACCCAGTCCCCTTAAAATACCGTTAGTAGCATTTACACCAAACATTAAGATTGCCCCACCAAAAATAATTTGTAAATACTTGGTAGCCTCAGGAATAATATCATCAGGTAATTGAATCAAACGAAAAATAGATTCTGTAAAATATATTCCAACAACAGAAATTAAAACAGCTGCCAAAAAAATGACCACGTACATAGTATCAATAGCTGCCTTAACTTTCTCATAATTTTTAGCTCCAAAATATTGTGAAATTACAGTAGTAGAACCGGTTGCAATTCCAATAACCAATGAAATTAAAGCAAACATAACCGGAAAAGAGGCTCCTACTGCCGATAATGCACCTTTGCCAAGGTAATTACCAACAATAACACTATCAACAACATTATACAATTGTTGAAAAATGTTACCAGCAAGCATAGGTAATGCAAATAGTACAATGACTTTAGCTGTATTTCCGGTGGTTAAATCTTTCATTTATTAAACACAATACTTCGTTGGATTTAGAATTTCGATTATAAGTTTAATTTACTAAAACCTGAATATTACAAAAATTAACGAATAATTAAAATAAGATAGCGCTATTATTGGATAATGATTTCAAAAAAGCATACAAATAGACAAATAATTATCAAAATAAAAAAACAAAGCGTAAAATATTCACGATATTATCATTAATTTGTAC
>JALWNR010000024.1 GCA_027083715.1 Bacteroidales bacterium | reverse complement strand
GGTATATTGCTTGCTTCTATTTTACTTTGGATGATAAATTTGGCTTTTCCTGCAGTTTTCGGAACCTTTGTTTTATTTAAAATGAAGTTGTAAGTTTTTTCAGTTACGCTTTTATCGATAAAAAGCAAATGAACTTGAAAGCCAATTAGTTTTAGTTCATCTGTTTTTTATTTTAACTGTAAATTTTAAATTTAAAAAATTAGTGTAAATTTGTTGCTGTTAATTTCTGTCATTTAAATATAATATCAATGAAAAAATATTTAGTTTTAAGTTTGGCTGTATTGTTTTTATTTTCTTGCGATCAATTTACGGGATCGGGTAATTCGGAAAACAATAAAGAAGTAAAAAAATCTACGGTAAAAAATAAAGATGAGCAAAAAGCAAAAGTTGCTAATACTGATCTAAAAATCAAATATCCATTTAAATCGGGTATTATTAAGTATGCCAATGATGCTATGGGTATGAAATCTACTTTGACCGTTTATTTTGATGATTATGGTGCTAAAGAATGTGCTGTATCCGAAATAGATATGAATGGACAAAAAATGGTTATGCGCAGCTTAGTGGTTGATGACTATCTTTATCAACTGGCAATGGAACAAGGATCCGGCTCAAAGATAAAAGTAGATGAAAATTTTCAAACTTACTTATTTGATACTGAGGAGTTTGAAAAACGAATGGCAGAAGTAAAAGGTAAAAAATTGGGTACAGAGGAAGTACAAGGAAAGCCTTGCCAAATATATTCTATGGAAGAAAATGGGGCTGTTTCAAAAATTTGGGTATGGAAAAATGTGGTACTAAAAATGACTGCCGAACAAGATGCTATGGAAATGAGTATGTTGGCAGTTGATATTAAAGAAACTGATGATTTGCCAAAAGCTATTTTTGAAATTCCGCAAGGATTTAATATTGAAGAAATCAAAGCTGATGATTATAATAATGAGGATATTGATGATTTTGATGATGAGAATGCTGCGGGATAAATGATTGTTTTCGTATATTTTCTGTCGGTAATTATTGTACTGATGTATTCAGTTTTAATGTATGTGTTGATTACCGGTTGGCACAAATTAAAAACTAATGAAAAGGATTCTACGAATCCTTTTCATGTTTCTATTAGCGTAATTATTGCTGCGCGTAATGAGGAAGAGAATATTGCAAAACTGTTGCATCTTATTGCAAATCAGACTTATTCGAAAAAACTGTTTGAGCTGATTGTAGTTGATGATGCTTCGGAAGATAATACTTCGGTAATAATTCAATCTTTTTGTCAAAAATACGAAAATTTTAAGTCTGTCTCTTTTAAAAATCATAAAGGAAAAAAAACAGCAATTGATTTTGCCGTAAAAAATGCTCAGGGCAAATTAATTGTTCAAACCGATGCCGATTGCATTCCTAATCCCGGATGGTTAGCAGATATTGCCGCTTATTATAAAAAAAATCCGGCACAGATGATTATTGCCCCGGTGTTAATGAACTACACAAATCATTTTGAAGCCATGCAATCGCTTGATTTTATTGCCTTAATGGCATCGGGTATGGCTGCTGCCGGTTTTGGTAAACCAATTATGAACAATGCAGCAAATTTAATTTTTGAAAAACAAGCCTATTTGAATTTAAAAAATCCGAACAGAAAAAAAATACCTTCGGGTGATGATGTATTTTTTTTATTAAACCTGAAAAATACAAAAAATGCGCAAATCAATGTTTTAAAATCAATTAATTCAGTAGTTTATACAAAAGCACAAAAAACATTTAAAGCATTTATTAATCAGCGAAAACGTTGGGCATCAAAAAGTAAACATTATAAT
>JALWNR010000023.1 GCA_027083715.1 Bacteroidales bacterium | reverse complement strand
GCTTTGGTTTAAAATAGAGGAATAAACGTATTAATAATTTCTTTATATCCTATAATTTAAACCATAGCTACACCATCTTGTATAAATCAAAATCTTAAAATACCGGAAATTTCAAAATCTGAATAATAAACAAAAGCTAAGCTAATAATTTATTACTTTAGTCGCCAAAAATAAATATGGCATACAAAAGCTTATCACATTTTATAGACGTTCTGGAAAAAAAAGGTGAATTAATCCGCATTAAAGAATATGTAAATCCAGATTTGGAAATCACTGAAATTACTGATCGTATATCCAAACAAGCCGATGGTGGAAAAGCACTGCTTTTTGAAAATACAGGATATGATTTTCCTGTGCTGATTAATGCTTATGGATCAGAAAAGCGTATGGCTTTATCACTTGGTGTAGAAAATCTGGACGAAATAGGTGCTGAAATTGAAGCATTATTTAAAAAAATAACAGCCCCCAAAAACAGTATAATTGAAAAATTAAAAATGTTACCCGAATTAGGGAAAATAGCAGCTTTTATGCCTAAAAACATTTCCGGACGCGGAGCTTCGCAGGAAGTAATACACAAAAATCCGGATATTACAAAACTGCCTGTTTTAACCTGTTGGCCTGAAGATGGAGGTAAATTCATCACACTGCCAATGGTTATAACCAAAGACCCGATTACAGGCATTAGAAATGTGGGAATGTATCGTATGCAAATTTTTGATAAAAACCTGACTGCCATGCACTGGCATAAACATAAAGTAGGAGCACGGCATTTTAACGAGTATAAAAAATTGGGCAAAAAAATGCCTGTTGCCGTTGCTTTGGGAGGAGATCCTGCTTTAACTTATTCTGCTACGGCACCTTTACCTGACAACATGGATGAGTTTATGCTCGCCGGATTTTTGCGTAAGCAAAAAGTAAAATTAGTAAAGGCAATTACCCAGAACCTTGAGGTTCCGGCAGATGCAGATATTATTATTGAAGGTTATATTGACCCTGAGGAAGATTTTATTTATGAAGGTCCCTTTGGCGACCATACAGGATTTTATTCTTTGGCTGATTATTTTCCAAAATTTCACATTACCTGTATTACACACCGTAAAGATGCAGTATATCCAACCACTATTGTAGGTATTCCGCCCCAAGAAGATGCGTATATAGGCAAAGCTACCGAAAGAATTTTTCTGGCACCCATGCGCCTGACAATAATACCCGAACTGATTGACATGAATTTGCCTCATTATGGAGTAGCTCATAATTTAACCATTGTTAGTATTGATAAAACTTTTGCAGGACAAGCTGTTAAGGTAATGAGTGCTTTGTGGGGCGCCGGACAAATGATGTTTAACAAAGTTTTGATTGTAGTGGACAAAGACGTTAATGTGCATAATTACGAAGATGTTTACAATGCCTTTATCAAAAATGTTAACATAAAAACAGATGTGCATTTTAGTATGGGACCTTTGGATATTTTAGATCATTCCGCATCGAAATATGCCTTTGGTAGTAAAATGTGTATTGATGCAACAAGTAAGTTTCCCGAAGAAATATCTGACCGGAAAAATAGGATAGAAACCAATATCGATAAAGAAAAACTTAAAGAGGAATTAAAAAGTAAAATTTTTGGTATTGAAAATATCCACTTTGCAGATGAAGAACAAAAAATTTTATTTCTTTCGGTAAAAAAATCAAATAAAGATTATATTGAAGAATTACAATTGCACTTGAAAAACACTACCGGTTTTGATGAAATCAAAGCCGTAATTCTATTTGATAAAGAAGTAAATTTAAATGATTTAGCTTCTTGTGTATGGC
>JALWNR010000022.1 GCA_027083715.1 Bacteroidales bacterium | reverse complement strand
TTGAAGGAGGAACTCCGGCTACATCAACAGAACAAAATCCGGTTATAAATTATAAAAATTCCGGATTATTTCAAGTAAAACTTACAGTAACTGATGGGACGAATACAGATGACTCAATCCGTTTAGGTTATATTAAAGTATCGGAAAACGGGGGGTGGACGATTCAAGCTTCAGGCTTTACAACAGCATCAAGAGGGATAGACTATATTAGTGTAGTGGACAAAAATATTGTTTGGGCAAAAGCTTATGACGGAGCAAATACCAACAATAAAATAAAAGAATTTACGAAAACAACAGATGGAGGAGTCAACTGGACGCCCGGAACTATAGACATTACCGGCGAAATATATCCGGCAATGATTTTTGGGCTAAATGCAGATACAGCTTGGGTACCTATGTATCCAGACTCAGTAGGTACAGATGGAGGTATTTATATTACTACGGATGGTGGCACAAGTTGGACAAAACAAAGTTCTGCAACATTTACAGGTGCCGATGCGTTTGCTAATGTGGTATATTTCTGGAATAAGGATGAAGGGTTTTGTATGGGAGACCCTAATGGTGGGTATTTTGAAATATACACCACTACAGATGGAGGCAATAATTGGACAAGAGTTCCACAAGCAAATATTCCTGCAAATCAAAATCAAGAGTATGGTACTGTGGGGCAGTTTTGTGTAGGTGAAGATGGAACAGTATTTTTTAATACAACTAATGGACGTATTTTTATCTCGGAAGATAAAGGACTAAACTGGTCTGTTGTTAATTCACCAATCAATGATCGAATTAGAATTGCTTTTTCGGATAGAGATAAGGGTTTTGTTATGAACCCACAAGACCTTTCTCAGGCATATTATACAATAGACGGAGGCGTAAATTGGACTCAGGTAAATACTCAAAACCTTTTTGGTAGCTATGTCCAATACATAAAAGGCACTTACGGAAGAATGTATATAAGCAGCAGTGCAGCAAGCGGAGCAAGTGGAGCTTCCTATAGCATTGATGGAGGAAAAACATGGAGGTTATTTGATGAATTAAACGGACAACAATGCTTAGCGGTAGGATTTGATGATATGACAACAGGCTGGATTGGACAATTTAATGCCAGTGAGACACAAGGTGGAATTTTAAAGTACATAGGTCCTTCAACAATCCCAGACTTTAGCATAAGTTCTGATCCAGTGCTTGAAAATCCAATTACTTTCACGGATAATACTTTAACCATCAAGGACACAAGTACTTATTATTGGAGTTTTGGAGAAAACGCATCTCCTGACACTGCTAATACAAAAGGACCTCATGATGTTACCTATAGCATTAAAGGATTAAAAACAATAACATTGACAGTTAATGGGCAAACAATAATTAAAGAGGTGGGTATTTACCCAACCTCAATTGAAGAACACAAAGCAAATTATGAACTGCTTATTTACCCTAACCCTAATAACGGCATGTTTACTTTAAGGGCGAATACGGAAAAAGCAGGTAATTTATATGTACAAATTTTTAATATGAACGGTCAAGTAGTTTATATGAACCGTTTTTCTAAAAATTCAGGTTTATCGGAATTTACTATTCAACTTACTGATATTAAAACAGGTGTCTATATCATGAAAGTTATGAATGGTCAAAATTTTGATATTCAACGGTTGATTATAAAATAAATTTACACCTTTTATCTTTTTAAAAAAAACTTGTGTTTTAAAAAAACACAAGTTTTTTTAACCCGCAAAATTACCTTCGGTGAGGTGCTTCGCAGTTCACCGCTTTTGTCATAGCTGTATTGTAATACCTTTGTTAGCAACACATTAATC
>JALWNR010000021.1 GCA_027083715.1 Bacteroidales bacterium | reverse complement strand
GTACAGATTTAAAAAAACCTTTCTTTTGCGCAAAATTATAAACCTACATTAAAGTGAAAAAACTAATTATCATACTATTTATACTAATAGCATACTATAAAATAAATGCTCAATCAATTAACGATACTGTTTACAAATCAATAAACAAAGGCATTTTAATTCCCATCGGAACTAATAAAAACTATTTTCTTAAAACAGGCGTGTCTGCCCAAATTTGGATGCGGTTTATGCAACTTAACCGGGGAATAAAAAATATTGATAATCAAGAAATTAAATACGATGCTGATGTATTAATTCGTAGAATGTTTTTTCCGGTTTACCTGAAACTAGGCAATTTTACATTTTTTACTTTACCGGCTTTTAGTTCACAACCTGCCACTGCCTCTACTAATCCAACAAGCCCAAAACAAACGATACTCTATTTTTATGATATTTGGACAAGTTATAAACTGTTAAACGGAAAATTAATCATTGGCACAGGACTTAATATGTACAATGGTATTTCGCGCTATTCAAGTGCCAGTTCAGCAAGAACCTTAGGATCTGATGTGCCGTTGATTGCAGCTCCAAACCTAACAAGTACCGAACAAGCCGCAAGACAGTTAAGTATGTTTATTACCGGAAATTTAAATTCCTTTGGATACCGGATAGCAATTGCTAAGCCATTTATTACAGCAAACATTCCCGAACATCCTGAAATAGACAAGATATATAATTATCATAACAGTCATTTTTCGTATAAAGGGTATTTTGAATATCAATTCTGGGACAAAGAAAGCAACACAATACCTTTTAAATCAGCAACATACATTGGTTCAAAAAAAATTCTGAATATTGGTTGGGGCTTTGATTATCATCCACAAGCCACATTGTCTTTCAATACAGATAGTAACACCACAAAGTATGATAAAGTTCATCTTGCAGCAGATATTTTTATTGAATATCCAATGGGTAAGCATAGTGCCATAACTCTTTATGCAGCAGAATTTTTATGCGATTATGGTCCCGGATATACACAAAGTTTTGGTGTTCAGGATTTATACGGACAAAGCATTTCTGAACTACAATACGGAACGGGAAAAGCAACATTTATTCAAACAGCTTATCTATTTCCCTCTAATCATTTAGCAAACAGAGTACAATTTTATTATGAATTAACTTTACGAGATTTTGACGGGGCAATAAAAGAAGTATATCATCATAATGCAGGTTTAAACTACTTTATTGTCGGTCATAAAATAAAATGTACACTACAATATGAAAATCGTCCGGTATTTGAAGAAAATAATATTGCACGTAAATCACTAATAATAAGCAAAATACAAATCGGAATTTAGTAAAATACAGTAAAAATAAATGTTAAGCCTTAAAACTCAATAAAGCCAAACGGTAACTATCCAAGCCAAAACCGCTGATACTTCCTTTACAATAGGGAGCAATAAAAGATTTATGCCGAAAACTTTCGCGCTTAAAAATATTTGAGATATGAACTTCAACCACAGGAACTGAAATACCCGCAATGGCATCGGCAATTGCTACGGAAGTATGCGTATAAGCTGCTGCATTAAGAATTACCCCATCGTAAATTTCATCGGTTTTATGCAAGCGTTCAACAATATCTCCTTCATAATTTGATTGAAAATAATCAATATGATCATCGCAAAACTGTTTGCGCAAATCTTCCAGATACTCTGTAAAAGTTTTACTGCCATATATTTCCGGCTCACGCTTTCCAAGTAAATTCAAATTCGGACCATTAATAATTAAAATATTCATAGTTTTTGATATTTATTTGTATTTTTAACAAATTCAATAA
>JALWNR010000020.1 GCA_027083715.1 Bacteroidales bacterium | reverse complement strand
AATAAAGTCGTTGTTGGCACAACCGATACACCGCTTAATGATGCAAGCCTTGAACCACGTGCTCTGGATGAAGAAATTGATTTTATTCTGAAAACTGCAGCTCAATATCTTAAAAAAGACCCTACAAAAAAGGATGTACTAAGTATTTTTGCAGGATTAAGACCATTAGCAGCGCCGCAAGGCGAAGAGATGTCCACCAAAGAAATATCGCGCAGCCATAAATTAGTGGTTTCTCTATCGGGCTTAGTAACTATTACCGGAGGCAAATGGACAACCTACCGCAAAATGGCGGAAGATACTATTAATAAAGCCATGCTCATTGCAGGATTGGAACATCGTAAATGTGTTACAGAAAATATGCCTATACATGGTTACGTAAAAAATGTAGATTACAACGAACATTTATACGTATATGGATCAGACCGTATTAAAATTATGGATTTAATTAATAAAAACCCTGAATTAGGAGAACAACTACACAAGAGTTTACCTTTTCTAAAAGTAGAAGTACTTTGGGCTGTACGAAATGAAATGGCACGTACGGTTGAAGATGTTCTGGCACGAAGAGTAAGGGCATTATTCCTGGATGCCAGAGCAAGTATCGAAATGGCAGAAGAAACAGGAACTATTTTGGCAAATGAATTAGGCTACGATGCTGCATGGGTACAAAATCAGGTAAAAGAATATACCAAATTAGCAAAAGGATACCTTTTAGTATAATTATTCTGAAGGCTTTATATATAAAGCCTTCAGATAAACAATTTTATTGCCAGACAACAGGAATTGGTTCACACAAACGGGTTATTTCGTAAGTTGAATTTCCCGAACTAATAGTCCATTTTTTGCGTAAACTAAAATAGTAGGTCTTTCCTGAAATCAGCTGATATCCTAAACTCTGAAGCTTTGTTTTATAGGCATCGTAATGAAATACCTCCAATGCCTGAACATCGGTCTCTCCTGTTGCCTGAATTGTAGCAGGGGTTAAAGGTGTTGTATTTACAGCCATATCCTCAACATCTACCAGCAAACTTCCGTCTTCACCACGATATACATGTTGTGATGTGTGTGCAGTAATACTACCTCCTACCCCATTAAAATCAACAAAAGTATGTATTCCCGCATAATTAACATCGGCACCTCCTACAATTACAATATCTAAAGGTGGAGAATGTTTTATTTGCTGTATTCCCTCTTCAAAAATTACTGAAAAGAAAAAATAATTATTTAAGCCGGCAAAAACTTGCTCGGGAACTATACAGACCGGACAATTAAACGAAATTTCAGAACACGATGGCAGTACATCTAATTGTATGCGCATACTCAGCTCGTTATTTTCAGCCATATCAAACTGTAGAGGTATTGAAAAGCTCATCTCTGATGAAAAATAAACAGGAATACCTTGTGTAGGAGTAAAAATCGTACCCGGTAAATCTGCTAGCGACAAAGTAGTTTCTCCATTTACTGATGAGGCATACACATTGCCCGAATAGCTAATTTTTACACCTGAAACCGTAATCAAAATTTCGGAATAAGTACCTATAGGGATATCCAGTTCACCAAGACTTTTCAACTTCCCCTGAAAGCTACGCAAATCAACGGTCACAGGACTTTCCAAGACAGTTACATATCCGGATTCTGAATTTTTCAGTTCTATTTTCGAAATTGTAAGCTCAAATTGCGTCAACAAGTCTGCATTGATCGCACTTTTTGTTGCAGTAGTAACTCTGGAATCGGTAATTCCAAATTTAACTGTTCCTGTGGCATTATCTGTATCATTTTTATCACAGCCAGAAAATAAAATTGCTGTAAGCAAAAC
>JALWNR010000019.1 GCA_027083715.1 Bacteroidales bacterium | reverse complement strand
GCAAGCAGTGGCACAGTTGACACAAGAACATTCTCTTCAACCGATGTTCCCAAGTCAATTCCTGATAACGATGCTAACGGAGTTATAAGTACACTGAATATTACTGATGGAACAAATATCCAGTCTCTAACTGTGACTGTTAATATCACTCATACCTATGTTGGTGATTTAACGCTCTACTTGATTGGGCCTGACGGCACAACGGTTACTTTAAGGGAGAATTCAGGCGGTTCTGCCGATAATATTAATGAATCTTACAGTGTAACCGCATTTAACGGCAAGAGTGCAATAGGCACATGGCAGTTGAAAGTTGTTGACAGTGCCGCTTATGATACCGGAACAATTGATAGCTGGAGTTTAACCATTCAGGCAACTTACACAACTGCGGCACCTACCACACACTTATACACAAGTACAGACACTCCGATTTCCATACCTGACAATAATTCAACTGGTATCGAATCATCAATTTATGTGCCTGATTCCGCAACCGTTACTGATTTCAAAGTAACAGTTAATATCACGCATACTTATATTGGAGATTTGATTGTTACTCTTGTTGCTCCAGACGGCTCAACGGCTACATTAAGCAATAGGGAGGGCGGTTCAGCGGATAATATTAACCAGACCTGGACTATTACTGTAGATAGCGGTATAAATATTCAGGGTACTTGGAAGCTAAAAGTATCTGATAATGCGGCTTATGATACTGGTACTCTGGATAGTTGGAGTCTGGAATTTACTTTTTAAGATTTAAATAAACCTTTTTTAGGGGGTGAGATTTCTCACCCCTTTTTTATTTTTTTGATAAAATTTAAATATGAAGCAGATAGCTAATTTCCTGAAAAATTTTAGGGAAAAAAAAGGATTAACCGAAAAAGACATTATTGCTAAGACAACATTAACCTTGACCGTTATTCATTTAATTGAAAACGGGGATTTTGAGAGTATAGGGGCTGAATTTTATATAAAAAGCTTTTTAAAGCAATACTGTAAGGTTATAGGTTTAACCGATTCTGAGACTGACGAAATAATTCAAAAGGTTATGAAAGGAGTATCAAATAAAAAATCGGTGGAATTAAAGGATAAAGAAAATAAAAAAGCCCTTACAATATGGTTTTTTCTTATATTGATTATATTGCTTGTTATTTTTAGTTTTATCTTTAAAAGCAAAAAGGTTAAAGAGGATTTAGGAAAAAAAACTTATATTTCTGAAAACATTGAAAAAGAAAAACCGATTTTCAAATTAAAAGAGAAACTCGGGCAATTAGCGGGGAAAAATGCCTTACCTTCTGAAAAAAACGAAGATTTTAACAAAAGCAGTGTAAAAGATAACAAACTGCCGAATAAACAAACTATTACCACAACTGGTAGTCAGAAAAAAAATGAAACTTTGAAACAAAATTTGAAAAATAACCTATCTAAAAAAACGGGGAACAATAGAGAGTATTCAGGAACTACTATATCAAAAAATGAAATTATAACGATTAAATTTGAAGCAAAATGCATGTGCTGGGTAAATATTTCTTTCAAAGGTGATGTTTTAAAGGATTTTATTTTGCAAAAAAACGAAAATTTTACTATTAAAGTTCCCATAGGGGCTGTTTTAACTATTGGAAATGCAAGTTGTCTTACTTTATACTTTAACCACAGGCGTATTGATTTAAAGGGTGAAAAAGTTGTGAGAAATTTAACGGTGGAATAAAGAATGGATTTAAAAGGTAGAATTAAAAATAATGAATTATCTTTAGATATATTAAATGCAATTTCCACAATGAGTTTTCCTTTAACACCGGAAGACTATGTTGAGGTTTTTCCTTATG
>JALWNR010000018.1 GCA_027083715.1 Bacteroidales bacterium | reverse complement strand
ACGAATTCCTTGAAATATAAAGATATGTCGGCGGAATTCGGTGCCTCGTATCTGCATAAAGAGAATTTCATGAATTATTGCGGTTAAGAATGATTTTTATTCAACCGATGAAAAATATTTCATAAACTGAGCTCTTTCGTAGATTGAAGGGTCTTTTATATCTTTGTAACTCATAATTCCCCTAAAATCAGCCACACGCTCATAATTTTTTTTATCCATCCAGTCTGATATTTCCTGAATGATTTTTGTTAGTTCATCAATACCGTTTTTATACAGTGTTGAGCATACTTGAACCGTTTTTGCTCCTGCCAAAAGCATTTTAATTGCTGCCTCGCCATCATGTACTCCTGTTGAGGCTGAAATTTCTACATTAGGAATTAAATCAGATAAAATTCCAACCCATCTTAATGAGTGGCGAATATCCGAAGGACTGCTGAATATTTCGGCACTGGTAAATTTCATTTTATCAATGTCAATATCCGGTTCGTAAAAGCGATTAAATAAAACAACTCCTTCTGCGCCATAGGCATTTAACCGGTCAACAATATGCCCTATGTTGGTAAAGTGATAACCGATCTTTGCTGCAATAGGAATATTAATTTTTTGCTTTACCTTTTTTAATATATCAATGTATTTTTGTTCAACATCAACCGATTTTGTATCTCTGTCAGACACAACAATGTGAATATTGAGCTCCAAAGCATCGGCTCCGGCTTCTTCAAAGTCCTTTGCATAGGAAGTCCAGTCTTTTTCCGAAACACAATTGATACTGGCAATTACCGGTATCGAAACAGCCGCTTTGGCTTCTGTTACCAATGACAAATATTCTCTTAAAGAATTTTCTTTTGCGTAATGTAAAATGTAATCAGCAGCTTCCGGATATCTTCGATGTTTTAATAAACTGCTTGTTTCGTAATTAATTTGTTCTTCAAATAGAGATTTTAGTACCACTGCACCCGCACCTTTTTTTTCCAATTTTTTTATTTTGTCAACAGAATTTGTTAATGCTGAACTACTTACGATAATAGGATTCCTTAATTTCAGTCCCAGATATGAAGTTTGAAGATTAGCCATAATCGTTTATGATTTATTGGATTATTAATTTAAAACTGTAATTCAAAAGTACGCAATTTTTTAGTTTTTTGCATTAATTACTGCTTATTTAAAATTTTTCTAATTTAATTTTGAGAGGCTGGATAATTTCTTGCCCCAAAAAGAGTACTTCCCAAACGAACGATCGTACTGCCTTCTTCAATTGCCAATTCATAATCCTGCGACATGCCCATTGAGATTTCTTTAAAATCACTTTTTTCTTTAAAATATTTTTCTTTTAGATGTTCAAAACATTTTTTTACTTGCCTGAACTCTTCTTTGACAATTGTTTTATCATTGGTATTGGTTGCCATTGCCATTAATCCTAAAGGATTAATATTTTTTAATTGAGCAAATTCTTCTGACTGAATGATTGCTTCTACTTCGGCACAAGACATGCCAAATTTTGTGCTTTCTTTAGCTACATGCAACTGAAACAAAAAATTGATAACACGTTTGTTTTTTACTGCTTCTTTATTTATGGTTTTCAGCAACTTAAAACTATCCACGGCATGAATAAGTGTTACAAATGGAGCTATGTATTTTACTTTGTTGCTTTGCAAATGCCCAATCATGTGCCATTGAATATCTTTGGGCATGGCTTCATGCTTTTCTTTTAGTTCTTGTACTTTATTTTCGCCAAATACCCGATATCCCAAATTATAGGCTTCCATAATCAGTTCAACAGGTTTTGTTTTTGAAACGGCTACCAATAACACATGCTCCGGCAATTT
>JALWNR010000017.1 GCA_027083715.1 Bacteroidales bacterium | reverse complement strand
TATCCATCCATTGCTACGCTGCCTTCCAGCATATTCATTTTCACTCCTTTAAAAATCATTTTACTGTTTTTCAGCAATATATCACCTTTTAAATTACTAATGGTAAGATTATCGTAAATAATCTGTTTCATATCTGATTTCAGCAAAAAGTCAATGTTTCCGGGTATGGCAAAAGCAGTAAAAGGAACGGTATCTACTACTTCAATTTCTGTGGACGATGAGCTTTCTTCTTCGGTAAGGAAATCTCCGGCATCAAAATAATTTGATGAAAAGTTAAATCTACCTACTAAAGTAGAATCAGCAAAAGCATAAGCCAATAAATTATCCATCGTTCCGGTAAAACTCATGTCTGTATTTCCGGTTTTCATATCCATTTTTTCCAAACGGACATTATCTGCGGTAAATTTCATTAGCGCCGCCGGAATTAAAAATGCATTGGGCAAATCACTACTTTCGTAAGAAAATCCGTTGAGTTCAATTTTACCATCTGCTTTAAATTCATCATATTTTTCCGCTTCAAGCGATGAGAGTTTACCGCCAAACTCCAAATCTGCATCCATAATCCCTTTTAAAGTCATATCTTCCAAAGGAACTATATCTTTAATTCCTCCAAAGTCAATTTTACCGATAATTTTACCTGCCATATCCACATCATCTGCTGTAGTAACAATTTTCATTTGGGCATCAAAAGGATTTTTTGCCATTTCGATATGTGCCTTTTTAATATCCACAATATTATCATCGCCGGTACCGCCTTTGTTTTCCAGATGCATATCTACATTAATGTTTTCAACTGCTTCGGGCAAATCAGGATAGGCAAAACGCCCGTTTTCAACCAGCAAATTCATAGCAAAAGCAGGTAAATTATTATCGTTATACACTCCTTTCACATAACCGTCAATTTTAAACTGTCCTGATGTTTCTACACCCTCAAAATCGGTCATATATACAGCAGGAATTAAAGATAAAACAGGTTTAAAAGCGGTTTTGCCCGTTGAAAACGTGAGGTCAATCCCGATATCATCCGCAGGCATTTCAATTTTTCCGTCAAAAGCCATGTTTATTTCGTTCAGACTGAATTTATTTTCTTTGAAAATAAAAACAAACTTATCCAAATCGGCATCAATAGCAGCCAGGTAGCTCATTTTTACATTTTTCAGGTAAGTAATTCCCTCATAAGATGTAGTAAATGAATTAATTGTAGTATTAATATCTAAAACCGTGCGACTCTCGGTCATATCACCGCTAAGGGTAAAATTCAAATCATTAATTCCTGCATAAATATCGCCCTCAGCATCGTCATAAACAATGGTGGCATTGTTGATCTGAAAATTATTTAAACTCAATTTAAATGATGATGCAGTGGTGTCTTCCTCAACAGTTTCTTCTACGGCTGTCGAGTCTTCTTTCATAATATCCCAGTTTACACGCCCATCTTTTAATACTTTTGCCAGTACTTTGGGTTTATTCAAAACAATGGATTTTATTTCAATAGCATCACCCATCAAACTCATCAGATTTACATCTGTTTGAAAATAATCAAAAGCCACCAGCGTATCTTTTTCAAAATCATCGATTCCGCTCAATGACAAGCCTTCAATGCGGATACTAAAATCAGGAAAACTGCGAATTAAGGATAAATCCACATCGGCAAATTCCAGTTTGGCATTCAAATAATTATTTGCCTGCTCTGTAATCAAATCTTTGATTTTTCCTTTAAAAAGCATTGGTGCAATAAAAAGAAACAGAATAAAAACAAGGATGACAATTCCGAATATTTTGGCAATTTTTTTCATTTTTGATGAATTTTATGTTTGGGAATATTAAT
>JALWNR010000016.1 GCA_027083715.1 Bacteroidales bacterium | reverse complement strand
ACGTTTGTGATTAGATTTATGATTAGATTTATTATAGATAATAAATTCACACTTATTTGAATATGCTTTATACTGATATCCATTCTAAATGCTTATTCTTGTGGTTCAAAAGTATTCCAGACAATGAATTTTACTTTTTTTGTTATATCGGATAAAGAGTATGAATGTTTTACTTATACGCAGTCCAATAAAGAGACCAAAGAGGAAGTATTCGGATTGAATCATTTTTTTGATAAGCACTATTTAAAAACAACTTCCTGAGCACAGCCTGTTAAACTGATTATTCAGGCTAAACACGAATAGTTTGAATGACGGTTTTTGAGGGGTATGTATGTGTCATTACATCCTGTGTTATCCGTTCTCTGTCAGTCTGCAAAGTAATATAAAATATCACCAGTACAAACACCATAAATAAATTTTCCCTCAGTTTACCCTTGCTCCATAAAACCGCTATTAATATAAAAGTGTATTGGCCGGCAGTCATAAGCATGTATAAATAATGGTAATATTTAAGCGGTGTGTCTTCTGTCATAAAGAAATAAGCCTGTGCAACCTCCGCAATATCCAGACGCCCCAAAAAACACAGCGCTGAAAGCAGAACTAATAATACAGAGCTTAAAAGATACACAGGGATTTTTAATTTGCTGCTGAAATGGACGGCTGAAAATAAATGACTCATGTTTTACTCTTATGGGTTATCTTTTATGACTTTGCACAGACTGCCTGGACGTTCTGGTTACACTACCGGGGCGGGGTTAAGTGTTTTAATCCTCAAAGTCGTCAAAAAGCACATCTAAAAGCAGGAAAATAATAATTAATGAGAACATAGGCTTACTCCTTATAGCTGTTGTCTAATAAAGTGAAATTAATAGGGGTGTTTTTGTTGTCCTGTTCTGTTTTCTGGGCCGAAACCTCCCTGTTCCGAGTACCGTGATCCTCCGGTTCATCCGCTGCCAGTCCATAGTTGGTATGCCCGCCACATTCCTCCAGAACATCAGACCAGCCGGCCATGGCTAATGAACTGTTTGTGAGCAGAGCGGTTGTAAAAATCATTGAAAAAGTGATAGAGATTGTTTTCATTGTTTGTTTCCTTTTTGTTAATTGGTTTTTGTTTGTTAGTTCTTGTTTATTAAAGTTGTCACTATCTTATCGAAATAAAAATCAGACAGGGTATTCTGCAAGCTTGCAGGCTCAGAGCAGATGTGCCCGGGATATACCGCAGGAAACCCGGTTAGAGTCTCCATATTCCTTTTGTTATGGCCGGTTCATTCAAGGAAATCACCATCCATGTCTTCAAAGGTACTGTTAACCAAATCAGGATCATCCATGTAATCCAGGTAAGAGGCGGGTTGGCTGAGATCATCGTCAAAGAAGATGGCGAAAATTGAAAAAATATCGAAGAAAGACATATTATTTTCCTTTTTGTTAATTAAAATGTGTTTGTTGAAGTTGGAACTATCTTATTGCAATTAAAAAAAGATGGGTTATTTCGCAAGCTTGCGGGAAATTTGAAGCCTGTAAAATTCATTCATTAACCAATAATCATTTTGGCAATATATGGCAAAGTATGTCACAATTATTTTTAATGAATGTTTTCAATGAAAGGCAATATTATGGCAACAATGAATGTATCTCTCCCTAACCCCATGAAAGAGTGGGTTGAAACACAGGTCAAAAGTGGACAGTATGGAAATGCCAGTGATTATGTCCGTGATATTATTCGTCGTGACCAGCAAGATCGAGAGCAAATAAAACTATTGCAACAAGCCATTAGTAAGGGGTTTGAAAGTGGTATCAGTGATCGGTCTATGCTCGATATTTTAAAAGAAGCACG
>JALWNR010000015.1 GCA_027083715.1 Bacteroidales bacterium | reverse complement strand
TTATATTCTTTCAAAATATGTAAAGCTCTTTGATACTGTTCTTCGATAATACGTTTTACTTCTAAATCAATCTGTTCTGCTGTTTTCTCACTGTATGGCTTTGTAAATGCATAATCATTTCTGCCTTGTGAGTCGTAAAAACTAATATTTCCAATTTTCTCACTCATACCAAAATACGAGACCATGGCATATGCTTGTTTGGTTACTTTTTCCAAATCGTTAAGAGCACCGGTTGAAATCTTTCCAAAATTTAATTGTTCAGAAGCTCTGCCACCAAGAGCGGCACACATCTCGTCTAGCATGGCTTCTACGGTAGTAATTTGTCGTTCTCTAGGCAGATACCAAGCAGCACCCAAAGCCTGACCACGCGGAACAATAGTTACTTTTACCAAAGGGTTAGCGTGTTCCAGCATCCAACTGATTGTAGCATGCCCGGCTTCGTGATAAGCAATTGTTTTCTTTTCGGTAACAGTAATCAGTTTATTTTTCTTTTCCAAACCACCTATTATACGGTCAATAGCATCTAAGAAGTCTTGCTTTTCCACGACTTTCTTATTACGGCGCGCAGCAATTAATGCAGCTTCATTACAAACATTTGCAATATCTGCTCCTGAAAAACCAGGAGTTTGTTTTGCCAAAAATTTAGGATCAAAGTCTTTTTCAACAGAAAGAGGACGTAAATGAACTTTAAAAATTTCTTCTCTTTCGTTCAAATCCGGCAATTCAACATGAATTTGACGGTCAAAACGTCCTGCACGTAAAAGGGCGGGATCTAATACATCTGCACGGTTAGTTGCAGCCAGAATAATTACACCTGTATTGGTATCAAATCCGTCCATTTCTGTAAGTAGTTGATTTAAAGTATTTTCACGCTCATCATTAGAACCAAAATTAGGACCTCTACCTCTTGCACGACCAATTGCATCAATTTCATCAATAAATACAATACAAGGAGCTTTTTGCTTGGCTTGTGAAAATAAATCGCGCACACGCGATGCACCTACACCAACAAACATCTCTACAAAGTCAGAGCCCGACATAGAAAAAAACGGTACATCAGCTTCGCCGGCAACTGCTTTTGCCAATAAGGTCTTTCCGGTTCCGGGAGGTCCAACCAAAAGTGCTCCTTTAGGTATCTTTCCTCCTAATTTTGTATATTTTGTCGGATTTTTTAAAAAATCTACAATCTCTGTAATTTCCACTTTTGCTTCGGCTAAGCCTGCAACATCATTAAAATTGGTTTTAATGTGTGCTTCTTCTTTATCGAATACTTTTGCACGTGATTTTCCTATAGAAAAAATATTGGAACCACCCGGACCACCGCCACTCATACGTTTAAAAATAAACAACCAAACGGCAACCAGTATAATAATCGGCATCAGCCAACTCAAGAGTTCACCAACATGGTCTTTTCGTGTTTCGTAACGTACAGGTACAATTTGTGTCTCATCAAAATCTTTTTGAGCTTCTTCCATTCGTTTTTCAAATGTTTCAACGGAGCCAATATTAAAATAAAATTGTGGACTGTTAGTACCTGTATAAGAAACCCCTTTGGGGCGATACTCATCATATTTTGCCGATGTAAAACGATCCGGTTTTATATAAACCTCTGCTTTTTCACGGTTTACTACTACCACTTTTTCCACATCATGTGCCCGAAGCATTTCTTTTTCAAACTGTGTCCATGTAATTTCTTTTGAATTACTACCAAAATCAAGAAACTGCAATCCGATAAAAGAAATAGCAATGAGTCCGTAGATCCAATAAATATTGAATTTGGGGAAGTTGTTGGGTTTATTATCCGGTGTTTTTTTATTTTCTTTGTCGCTCATTTAT
>JALWNR010000014.1 GCA_027083715.1 Bacteroidales bacterium | reverse complement strand
ACAAATTCAATATAAAAATTGATTATCTTAGGTCTTTAAATCCAAATATACAACAGGATAATCTGGGGAAGCATTTAAAAATTCCGATAAGAGATATTTATGTTGTTCAAGGAGCCGAAGATTTGAATTTACTATGCAAAAAATATGACATTACATTAGTTGAACTTATGCGGGCAAACGATTTTTGTTCTATTACTGTTCCTGCCGGCAAGGAATTAATTATTCCATTATCGAAAAAATAAGAAAATACAATTATTTTTGTATTTATTACTCAGGTTTGATTAAACAAAAAAATAATTATAAATGATTGGCAGCACAATTGGTAATTACGAAATAGATGAACTCATTGATGAAGGTGGAATGGGGAGTATCTATTTAGGCATACATAAATATTTGCCCAGAAAAGCTGCTATTAAAATATTAAATCCTCTTTTAAAATCCAAACCTGACGTTGTGGAGCGTTTTCGTAACGAAGCCTTGGTGTTAAGTCGCCTGCAACATCCTAATATAGTAGCTTTATTTGATTATATCGAAAACAAAGAAGGCTATTTTATTATAATGGAGCATGTAGAAGGCGAAAATTTGGCAGAATATATTGAAACTACCACCGGGCCAATTCCACAAAAGCGAACCATTAACCTGTTTTTAAAAATTTTAGATGCAGTAGGACATGCACATTCAAAAAATATTATTCACAGAGATATTAAGCCTTCAAATTTTATTATTACACCGGATAATAATATAAAAATTTTAGATTTTGGTATTGCAAAAAGTATTGACGGAACAAGTAAGACCCTTACCAAAACAGGTTTTAAAGTAGGAACAACTTTTTATATGAGTCCGCAACAAGTAAAAGGGCAAGTTTTAGACAGGCGCAGCGATATATATTCTTTGGGGGTTACACTGTTTCAAATGGTTACCGGACAACCTCCTTATGACGAGGAAAGTAGTGAATACGATCTGTATCACGCAATAATTAATGAACCTTTTCCTGACCCGCGTAATTTTTATGTGGGAGTATCGGAAGATATGCAAAAAATTATTCAAAAAGCAACTTCCAAACGTCCTTTAGACAGATATCAGTCATGCGAAGAATTTAGTAAAGCACTTTTGGGAATTTCGCAAAGCAGTAAAATTAAAATTCCCTTGGCTATGAAAACACGCTTAATTGATTTAGCCAACGATGAAGAAAGCAAGCCTCCCGTGCTTAACCGTAATTTTTGGCGAAGCTTGCTTTTACTGGTGATTTCCACATTATTTGTTGCAGCTATTGCTGTAGGCGTTTATTTTTCGTTTAAAACGGATATGCGCCACATTATTGCCAACAAACAAGCTTTGTATGAAGAAATGGATGTACACGCACAGGCTATTGAAAAACTGAAATTTGGTGAGCAGGTGAAGGTAATTAGTCCGAAAGTGTTAATGGATAAAAAAGGTGAACTTTGGTATAAAGTTGTGAGTATGCGAGGAAACTCAGGTTTTATTCAAGCAAACAACTTGGCACAAAAGAAAATTTATGAGCAAATTAACAGTATGTTTGAAAATACTACTGCAAGGGAAATGACACCGGTTTATTATAAAAAACTCCTACGCAATTATTTTGCACGTAAAAGGCTTTTCAATGCTGTAAACCGTGAATGGAAATTATTTGCTTTAAATAAAAAACCTTTTGAATACAATTACATTGCTAAAGCTGATTTTAATAACAATGATGTGGAAGATTTTGCATGTGTACTGAAAAATAATGAAGATGATAATCGTAAATTATTGATATTTCTGGACAATGCAGACAAACCTATTGCGTTTGATTATACAGAACAAATTAAAATTAAAGCCA
>JALWNR010000013.1 GCA_027083715.1 Bacteroidales bacterium | reverse complement strand
AAACCATGAATATCATTTAAAATTTAACACCGAGCACAGGGCTAAATACCATACTTTCTAAACCTATGCTAATTAACACAACAGTATTTATTCTTGCTCCTATAAAAAAATTATTTTTAAACTGATAATGATAATCCAAATTTAAATTAATGCCTAATTCATACATTGCATCATCAATAATAGTAGGGTTAAGCATAACTATTTCATTATCCGGTGTAATGGCATAATTATAACTCACTCTGGATAAAGAAAGAACATTTAGCAAAAGACCTATCCCCGGAGTAAACTTATGTCTTCCTTTTTTATTTAGTTCATAACTTAAATTAATTGCGTAGTTTTGAGTTTGTAATAAAAAATCATGTCCTTGAAATATAATGTCTCTATATTTATATTTGAATAAAGCATACAAAATATTGCCACTTATAATTAGATTATTAGGGAGTTTATATCCCCCTTCAATCCAAATGGACGATCCACCCACAACTTTTTCAGGAAATATTCCTGTCAATTCATCAGGACTTAATTCATCAAATACTGAACTTAAATCCAAATAATACCCTGAGCCTAATTTGAGGTATCCACGTGCTTCTTTTTTTTCTTGAGCTTTTAAATTATTACAAAAAATAATTGCAATAACGAGTAAAATAAATTTAATGTATTTCATATCAATATATTATTATTAGTAATTGATTTTATTCTAAATTGAGCAATTATCTATTTATGATAAATACCAATTTGTTGCTTTAAAAATTGTTCTTCAAATATATCGCCTAAAACGAGTATAAAATATTTACACCCCAATACGAAAGATTGTGGTATAATTGTTCGCTGTACAATCTTCCCAAAGCTGAAATAGTCCAGCTTCTAGTTATTCGGAATCCATATTCCAAATGAATAAAGTAAGTATTAATAAAAGTATTCGTTAATTTATAATGTGATACATGTAAACGTGTTCCATCTTCAAGCGTATATTCAATAGTTTCATACCATTCTAAAAACTTATATTTTTGTAATGAGTACCCCACACCAAAGCGTATCAAATGCTTTTTCCTGTTTATAATATTTACATAAGGTGTTAAATCAAAAGAAATAATCGTTTTTGAAGAATAATTATTCCCCGAGCTAATTAAAGAGTCGGTAAAATTGTAAAAGCCAAATCCAAAACCAAGGCTAAAAGTCTTATTTAAGTCTCTTATATATTCTGTTCTGTAAAGTATGGCATCTTGTTTATTACTACCGTTAGAGGCATAATTAAGTCCAAATACGAAAGTATTTTTTTTCTCTAATGTATCCTTTTGGGCAAATAAATAGATAGAATTTTGTAACAATACTAACAGAATGATGATAATTGTCTTTTTTTTCATAAAAATAAATTACTTATAGGCAACAGCATTTAAGCTGCTGCCTGATTAAATATTTAGAAATATACATGTGTAGTAATAGAAACATCGGTATTAAGATTTCTTACAACATTACCGTTATATGTACCACCCTCTCTACTATGGTCTCTTTCAGATTTTAGAAATGCATTCCTGTCATATTTTATTCTAGCAATAGGATAATCTTTACTTATATACTTTGATGTATGGCTTGAAGTAAATTCAACTGGACCAATTTTTATCTTGACTTTGACATTATAAGAACGTTCGCTTCCATTTTCATTTGTATCATCCTCAATTACAGCTATATAATTTTCAATTTGTTCTACTTTCCATGAGGAATGTAGAGTAATTCCAATATACTTGTAATCCATTTTACCTTTTTTCATCTTTCGAATTTCGCGACGTGAAAAATTAAGAATACCTGAATAAGTTGAAACGATATAAGCATTGTTTCCACTACAATCAGAA
>JALWNR010000012.1 GCA_027083715.1 Bacteroidales bacterium | reverse complement strand
GGATACAACACATAACAGTTCAAAAAAAATTGTAAAGCTCAATATTAAAAAGGAAATTGGACCTGCAATATGGCGACAAACCAAACATGCTTTTGATTTAGCTGAAAAAGAACATGCTGATTATGTACTCATTCATATGAACACCTATGGTGGATTGGTCGATGCTGCCGATTCTATCCGTACTAAAATTTTAAACAGCCCGATTCCGGTTTTTGTATTCATTGATAATAATGCAGCCTCAGCCGGCGCATTAATTGCTATTTCCTGCGACAGTATCTACATGCGTCCGGGCGCTAATATTGGTGCTGCCACGGTAGTGAACCAATCGGGCGAGCCGGTTCCTGATAAATATCAGTCCTATATGCGCTCTACCATGCGGGCAACTGCCGAAGCACACGGGAAAGATACAATTATCAGGGGCAAAGACACTACTTATCGCTGGATTCGCGACCCTAAAATTGCAGAAGCAATGGTGGATCCCCGAAAAAAAATAGAAGGGATTATAGATTCAGGTGAAGTACTTACATTTACGGCAAACGAAGCGATAAAATACGGATATTGCGAAGGAATTGCCGAAAACATCGAAGATGTTTTGCAGGAAGCAGGTATTGAGGATTATAAAATAATTGAATACAAACCGGATAGACTGGAACAATTGATTGGCTTATTAATAAGTCCATATCTGCAAGGCATTTTGATAATGATAATTATTGGTGGTATTTATTTTGAACTGCAAACTCCCGGAATTGGTTTTCCACTTGCCGCAGCAGTCATTGCTGCAATTGTTTATTTTGCACCGCTTTATCTGGAAGGAATTGCTGAAAATTGGGAGATTTTAGTATTTGTAGCAGGAATAGTACTTTTGCTGATAGAAATATTTGCCATTCCCGGATTTGGTGTTGCGGGTATTTCAGGAATAATACTTATGATTGCAGGTTTGGCACTAAGTATGTCGCATGGCGATATTGTGGTTCGCGATGAGGATTTTAATTTTAGTTTGAATTTAGGTCCCTTTGCAAAATCACTTTTTGTAGTAATGTTCTCTGTATTCTTCGGATTGGTAGTTTCATTACTGCTTAGTCAGCGACTGGTAAAAACCAATTTATTTGCACGTATTGCGTTAAATAAAGAACAAGACCCTGACGAGGGATATATAGGTGTTCCTACGGAACAAATTGCACTTACCGGAAAACAAGGCATAGCCTATACTATTTTGCGTCCCTCAGGTAAAGTAATGGTTGATAATGAAATATATGATGCCAAGGCACTTACGGGATACATTGAAAAAGGAGATAAGATAGAAGTAGTTCGCTATGATATTGCACAGTTGTATGTAAAGAAAATTGAATAAAAAGAAACCGGTGCCGGAAACTAAATATAGCTGCTATGGAGAATACTAAAATAGTAGATTTTGAAGATAAATATTACGATGAACTGAACAGTTTATGGAATATTACAGGCTTAAACACCCCGGACAGAGGTGATAATTTACAAACAATTAAACAAACTCTTTCACTCGGAGGAAAACTATTGCTCATATTTTTAGACAAAAAATTAATTGGCAGTTCTTGGCTCACTACAGATGGAAGAAGACTTTATTTACACCATTTTTGTATTCATCCTGATTTTCAGGGACAAAAACTTAGTAAACCACTACTTAAAGAATCACTGAATTATGCAAAAAAAATAAACCAGCAAATAAAACTTGAAGTACATCAAAATAGTCATATTGCAAAAAAACTTTATATAAATTACGGTTTTAAATATCTTGGTGATTATGAGGTTTATATTATCAGGAATTTAAATAATATCAGCTAAACTTACCTGCCGGAAAATTAAATTAAAAACTA
>JALWNR010000011.1 GCA_027083715.1 Bacteroidales bacterium | reverse complement strand
GTCCTTTAGTTGTTCCACCCAAATTTTTTGAGTAAGTGTACTGAATTTACCATCCAGCATATAGCTTGGAAATGATGCATTTACCTGACTGATGTAGCAGTTGGTAAATGCATTATCCAAGACAGCCATTGCGTTTAATGAAACCGGGACAATCACCTCTGCCTCCGCAGGATGAAAACGATACCATACGTTTCTGTATCCCCAGATTCGTAAATTTGATAAATCTTCTTCTTTGCTCCACAGACGAACTGCTTCTGCAATTGCCTGCAATACTTTATAATGTGTGTCAGGTCCACTACCTTCGGGGTCAAGTGCCAAACTAATTACCGTAGGTTTAATTTTGCGTAAGGCTTCCAGTATCGGAATTACATCGCGAGTACGTTCCGGTTGCTCGGTAAAAATATCGCCTGTGTAAAAACCAAGACGCATGTGGTGAACATTTTTTACCTGAACACCAAAATGTGCCCAAACCAATTCTTCTTCAAACTCACGAATCATTCCTTTGAGTTTTTGTACCTTAACAGGATTTTTTTGCCCATCGTAACTCCTTTTCAATATGGCAATTACATCATTTATGGTATAGCGCAATTCGTCTTTGTCTTTTACTTCGTAAATTTCTACAATTGCTCTTACAACCCGGTGGCACAATCCTCTTCTTTGTCCGATTGGGTCTTGTGCAGCAACTTTATTCAGATAATGATAAACGTCTTTGTCCCATTTATATTTATATCCGGTTTCAAAAAAATCGCTGTAATTTACCATTTCTATTTTACCGATATCCAGAAAATGTTTGGTATCTCGCAAAACATCAATTACAAAATGGTTGGTAACAGCAGTAAAGCCGGATGTAAGTATTGAAAAATGAAATTCGTTACTTGCTTCGCGCAATTGACGATTAATATGCGGCATCATCCCCAGCATTATATCATCATGGTGCGGTCCGGTATGATAATATACCTGCTCTTTTTCTTTAAGCATTCCTTTTTGTAATTTTGCAGAGATGGAATCAATAACCGATTGAACGGTATCTTCATTTAATCCGGGAATCTGCTTACAATAACGATCTGTTTTTAAATCATTTAAAACCAGGTGATGACCGTATTTATCCAATCTTTTGCAAAGATTAATAATTGCCCGTTCGGTTTTTTCCTGTGTCCATTCTCCTTCTTCGTAATATCGGTCTATACTATCCACAAGGAATGCGGCAGCACTTTTTGTTGTGTAAAAACGGGCATAAGGTAATTTGTGCAATACCGTAGCCGGATATACATTGCTGGGCGCACTTTCAAGCGCATCTTTTACCACATTGGCTTTTGCTTCGCCGGCAGCAATAATAATTGCCGTAGCATCTTCTTTATAGCTGATGGTTTCTAAACCGATAGTAATGACCAAACGGTTTTTTGATATTTCAATCCCCCCTAAATCTCCTGCTGCAACAGCTTGTGTTTCAAAGTTTGTTGATGTTAGACGTGTGGTTGAATAATGGTCGGAACCACGCGTATTGAAAGCAATGTGCCCGTCGGGTCCTATTCCGCCAAGGAAAAAACCAATACCACCCAAATCTCTTATTTTTTGCTCGTATTGTGTACACCAATCATCAATCAGGAAAATAGATTGTTGCTGAAGACATTCTTTGGGGGTTTTACAATCTCTGTATCTGAGTGACAAATCTACAATTGAATCAGGAAAAATTTCAGAAAAATGTTTTCCCTCAGCCAAAGGAATTTCATCAGAATTGATTAATAAAGCTTTGCTCCGGTCTAATCCGAAACCGTCGATATAAAAATTGTTTACATAGTTAAAGAAACTGTTTGCTTGCTCAGAACGAATCGGGTAAAATTCATCAATCTGTACAAAATGTAAACCCGAAAGTTCCGGTTTTTTTTCGATATTTAAGCCGTATTTGGCTCTTACTTCTTTTGCTTTTTTTGTGTTCCAGTTTTCAAGTAAAAACTTAGTCCACTTAATAAAATGCTCGGGAGTTTTTCCGGTAGGAAGACTAATTACACCATCCGGGTTTTCTGCTACCCATTCTAAAAAGCGTAGGGCTGTAAAAAGTCCTAATTTAGGGAAATTTTCAACGGTTATATAGGGCATACGTGTAGTTATTTTTTTCATACCCGATAACTCGAAGAATTTTTTTTCTACTGATGAAAAGTTTGAAATATTCATATTTATTTTTACTGAATAAATGTTTTTTTAGAAAATTGTGCAGGCATAAAGCCTGCCCTGAAAAATTTTAATATTACCATTGATTTTGTCCTAGATCCCACCACAAACGTGTACCTCCGTTATCAGGACCTTTAAGTGTTTCAACAGCTTTTAAAGTTTCGGCATTATTGGTTTCATATTCAGATGCCGGTAAATTTATCCTTCGGATAAATTCTTCTGTACTAATTTTTCCTCCACTATTATTCACCATAACGGTAAATAATTTTGGATAACCTGTACGTCTAAATTCACTCCAAGCTTCCTGTCCATCAGGATACATGGCAATCCATTTTTGAGTGATAATTTTTTCCAGTTTTGTTTCATTGTCATCGGCATCATTCCAAGCTATTGTTACCTGACTTAATCCTGTACCGGTAACATTATTAGCAGCATTATTCGGATCAATATAATCAGCAGGAGTACTGATATTATCAGCAATATAAGTATCTACACCACCGATACCGTACTGATCAAATGATAAGCGAATACCATTTTCATAAAAACTCTGAGCAGTTCCTCCCATATTCCAACCACGTAATGCACCTTCTGCCTTAAGAAAGCTAACTTCTGCTGCGGTCATTAGTTGAACTTTGGTAGTTTCAATAACAGGACCAAGCTTTGAAAAACCATCATATGTATCCTTGGTACTTATATCAATACCATTTCTTATCCCTTTATAATCACCCGGATAATCTTCTGACTCTAAAAAATACTGAGCAATACGCTGATCGTTATATCCTTTTAAAATACTTTCCATTGGAGCACCCATTCTAATATCGTTCCATGCAGAATTAATAGTACTTAATGGATGTAAAATTCCTGCATCAATTACAAAGTTTTCACTATTTGATTCGATTAAACCAAAAGAATTACTTAATGCTTTTTCTGCTTCGGTTTTTGCTTTTACCGGATCGACATTTGATATTCTAACAGCTAATCTTAATCTTAAAGAATTAGCAAATTTTATCCATTGTGTTACATCTCCACCATATGTAGAAATATCAAAATTACTAAATGCACTACTTTCAGTATAATTAGCTAATGTTTCAACAGCAAAATCCAAATCTTTAAAAAAGTTATCATAAGCATCTTTCTGAGAATCATATTCGGCATAAGTTGGATTTTCACCAAAATGAGAATAAACAATAGGTCCAAACATATCAGAAACGCGATGCATAGCCTCTACTTTAATAATTAATGACCATGCATAAAAGTTCGGAAGATCTTTTTCAGCACGTGTTTTTATAGTTAATGCATTGTTCATAATATTTGTATAAGCCACACTCCAAGGAAAACCATTCCAACCATCAACTAAATCATAGGTCATATTGTTCGAGTTTCCTCTAAAAGGTGTGGGCGGCATCATATAGCCTGAATAAACATCACCAATCAGATTTTGTTGTAATTGAAAAACCCAAACAGGATCATAGGTATAAATATTCATAAGCATCGGCTTATATAAAGCACCTACTATATTGTAGTCTTGCTTCAATGATTCATTCGTTATTCCATAAGGATCTGTATTTATATCCTCGAAATTTTTTGTGCAGGCAGTTCCCAAACCGATTAACATTAGGAGTGCCAGTATTTTTATATTCTTCATTGTAATTGTTTTAAATTTTTAAATAAATAAACATTCGTACATAAAAATGTTAGAACGATACTTTAAGATTAAAACCAAAACTTCTGGTAGTAGGAATTGCAAAAACATCTACACCTTGAAGTCCATTTCCTGTACTAAGCGAAATATCCGGATCATAAGGAGCTTCTTTATAAATAAAGAACAGATTACGAGCAATAAAAGATAAATTTAATGATTTAAAAACTTTGGTATTGCTTAATTTAAATCTGTAACCTAATGAAAGCTCTCTTAAACGGATATTCGTAGCATCATAAACATACTCACCGGTAAATCCGTCTCGACCACCTACTGCTGTATAATACGCTTCTGCATCCAATTTTCCGCTAACAGGAGTACCATCTTCATACACAGCATCAATATCAACACCGCCATTATTTCTTGCATCTGCAGAGCGCTGAGAAACACCATGTTCATCTAGCATAGCTTCTGTAATACTCATTACCTCACCACCAAATCTGCCATCAATCAAGAAATATAGTGTAAGGTTTTTGTAACTTAAAGTATTATTCCATCCCATAGTAAAATCTGGATTAGGATTACCTACTGGTTCCAAAACATTGCTATTTGCAATAGGGTTACCATTTGCATCAACTACAATCCTTCCTTGCTCATCTCTTTTAATTAGCTTTCCTCTTATTTGTCCAAAAGGCTCTCCTTCTGCTATATAAAATGTATAGTTATTAACACTTGTCGGTGTTAAAGGATATTCACCCCCTAAATCTTCATGTAATGAAATAACTGTATTTTTATTATGTGCAAAATTTAAGGCCGTATTCCAACTAAAGTTTCCACTTTGCATAACAGTAGAATATAGTGAAAACTCTATACCTTTATTTTCAATATCACCGGCATTTACAGAATAATATTCATATCCTGATGAAGGAGGTGCCGAAATCAAAAAATATTGATTGGTGGTATTGGTTTTATACCACGAAAAATCAAAACCCAATTTATTATTAAAAAATTTCCAGTCAGTACCAATCTCCCATGACTTTTGCTTCTCGGGCTCCAATGTTGTTAAAACAGTACGATTAGGAGCCACCAAACTTCCACTGGTTGAAGAAGTTGCTAATATATTTGTTTCAAATGAGGGAACATCATTACCTACTTGTGCATAAGAAGCTCTTACTTTTCCAAAATTAATTACATCAGGAAGACTTAACATTTCGGTAAGTATAGCTGTTAAACCAACTGATGGGTAGAAGTAAGAATAGTTATCTGTAAAAGCCAAGGTAGATGACCAGTCGTTACGACCTGATAAGTCTAAATAAAGCATATTTTTCAAACCTATCGATGCACTGGCAAAAACAGATTGTATTTGTTTTCTTTGAGCCATACTTTGATACATCGTCATACTAGGAGATGCAACAAAGTTTTGTAAAAAGAATTCATTTGTAAAAGTCAAGCCACCGGCTATCCCTGAATCATGATAGGTTTTATCACCTAATGTATAATCGGTAATACTTGTACCAACATTAGCAGAAAAGCTCAAATCTTCACTAAAATTTTTATTAATGGTAGCAATTAGATCGCCATATAATTGAGTGTCCTCTGTTTTTGATAAAATATAACGCCCTGTGCTATGCGATAATGTTCCTTGGGTAGTTGCATATATTTTTTTATCAAAAGAATTGTAAGCTTTATTCACATTTCCTCTTGCCTGAATAGATAACCAATCGGTTATTGTCCAAGCTAATGTTATAGAAGCAATAGCACGCAAGTTGTTATCTTCACTAGGATTTCGATAAATACCCCAATATGGATTTTGCTCATAATCTTTGTCAACAGGCCATTGTTGAGCCATAATATTTCTTACAGGATCAAATAATTCAAAATTATCTTTGTAATATTGAAAATCTTCACCACGAGGGAATAAATACAAACCAGTTAAAGGATTAAAATATAAACCCGCAGTTGGTTTATTGTTAATTGTTTGCGACGTTAAAATAATATTTGCATCAACTTTTAATTTATCATCAAAATATTTAGTAGTATGTCTTAAATTTAAATTGTGTTTTACTAAATCATTTTCCGGAATTATGCCGATTGTTTTAGTATTTGCATAAGATAAATAAGTGGTTGCTCTTTCATTTCCACCGGTTAAAGTAATTGCATTAATAAAAGTTTGTCCTGTTTGATAAAAATCATTAATAAAATCAGGGCTGCTTTTTTTATCCCCCCAACTATAAAGAGCTCCGGGATTGCTACCATATTCAAACTGAAAATCAGGCAAGTAAGCTACTTTATCGATTGTAAAATTTGATGAAAAGTCAATTCTTGTTTTACCTGCTTTTCCTGATTTAGTAGTGATTAGAATAACTCCATTAGCCCCCTGACTACCATACAAAACAGATGCGGAAGCACCTTTTAAAACAGTAATACTTTCAATATCATCAGGGTTAATCATAGAAATTCCGTCACCACCATCACCTTGACCATCAGTTGAACCCCAAATATCATTTTGTTGGTTTGGAGTGTAATTTAACATTGGCATACCATCAATTACATAAAGTGGCTGATTATTGGTTGTTGAAGAATTACCTCTTAATAGAACTTTTACAGACCCACCTGTTCCGGCAGCACTCCGATTTATAGTTAAACCCGCAACTTTACCTGATAAGCTATTCATTGGATTGGCATCCTTAACTTTAGTCAGCTCATCACCTTTCACGTCTTCTGCTGAATAGGTTAAGGCTTTTTTCTCTCGCTTAATTCCTAAAGCGGTGATTACCACATCATCTAATGCTACATCTGATGTGTTTAAAGCTACATTAATAACTGTTTGGTTACCCACTTGAACGGTTTTGGTTTCATAACCTAAAAAAGAGAAACTTAAAGAGACATCGTTACTTGGAACTTTAATAGAATAATTACCATCCAAATCGGTAATTGTACCTTGCGAAGTTCCAACAACTGCAATATTTACACCGGGCAAAGGAGCACCATCGGAAGCATCGGTTACCTTTCCCGTAATAGTACGCTCTTGTGCGTACAAACTACTACTTAATGCAAAAAGGAGCATTAAAGCAGAAATCACGATTTTTTTCATAAAGTTAAAGTTAGATTAATAATTACAATTAATAGAAAAAACAATAAATGCATGTTATTAAAACATTGCATTTAAAATTTTCTTTATTTTTCAAATATATTCTCACTAACCATTGCAACAGCTCCTAAAATATTGGCATTTGTTCCTAATTTAGAGACTTTTATTTTGGTTTGATTTCTTAATTTCGGAATACTGTAATGATTAAGTGCTTGCTCAATAGGCGTTAAAAGATATTGATTAGCTTCTGCCACTCTCCCACCCAATATAATTAACTCTGGATTAAATAGTTGTATTAAAACTGCAATCCCTTTTCCCAGCTCAAAACCTACTTTTGAGATTGTCGAAATAGCAAATTGATCTCCTTCATTTGCTGCCTCAATAATAGTTTTGGGTATTAACTCCTGCCCATCAGCTATTTTTTTACTTAATGTTGAGTTTTTCCCTTCTTGTAATCCCTCTTTTGCCAGCCGTACCAATGCAGTTCCCGAGGCAACAGTTTCAAGACAACCTTGTTTACCACACTGACATAACAATCCATTTTCTATAAGTGGGATATGGCTAAACTCTCCTGCAAAACCCGAAGCTCCACGATATAATTGTTTATTTATTATCATTCCTAAACCAACCCCCCAACCTACATGAAGTACCAAAGTGTTTTTTGTCCCTCTTGCTTGTCCATAACGATATTCTGCTAATGTTCGAGCATTTGCATCATTTTCGATAAAAACCGGAAGTTTAAAAAGGTTTTCGAAACGCTCAGCTAAAGTTTTATCTTTATTATAAAAATAAGTGTAATTACAACCTTTTTCGGCATCAATTAAGCCGGGCATATCAATACCTACACCTATTAATTTTTCACGTTCAATACCCGAATTTTCAATTAAGTCATTAGCTACTCTATAAATTTCATCAATTAAGCGAGGATCATCTTTTAGTTCTATCGGGTGATTGATAAATTCGGAAATATTTTCCAGTTTTGTATTAAATATGGCAATTTTTGTTGTAAACCATCCTATATCAATTCCTAAAATATAAAAAACATCGTCCTGTAAACCAAAAAGGTTGGGTCTTCGTCCTCCACTCGAATTTCCTTGCCCTTGTTCAATAATTACATTAATTTTAATTAACTCATTAATAATTGCAGTAATAGTAGGAATGCTTGATTTTAGTCTTTTACTAATTTCAGCTGCAGACTTCGGACCATGAAAGTACAAATATCTGACAATACGTCTTTTAAGCACATGTTTCTTTTTTTCAACATTGCTTAAACTCTGAAAAGCACTTTTTGACTCAATTATAAAATCCATAATAGTTATGTCCTAGGTTGGCTTTTTATTTTTTACAAAACAAAGGTATGATGAAAAATTTAAAGCATTTTATGCACGATTAAAAGCCAACGGAAAAAATACTACACAAGCTAAAATTGAAGTAATGCGAAAAATGATTATTGTAGTAAATTATATTTATAAGAATGATAAAAGATATGTTA
>JALWNR010000010.1 GCA_027083715.1 Bacteroidales bacterium | reverse complement strand
TTATTAAAATGAAAAATATTTTGCTCATAATACTTACTATTCTATTATTCCCCTCTTGCATTTCAAAAAGTATTAAATATATACAAGATAAAAATGAAGTATTTGAACAAATTTATGAATATGAAAATATTCCTGCTGACTATATAATTCAAAAACAGGATATTTTGTACATTAAAATTACCTCTACCAATAAAGAAATTAACGAATATTTTAATATTGGAAGAACAACGACAGGAACCAGTAACATACAAAATTCAAATTTTTATTTAGATGGCTTTACAGTTAACGATACCGGATATATTCAAGTACCTGTTTTAGGTAGTTTAAAAGTTGAAGGACTTACCGTTAAAGAGGCAAACCAACTCTTACAAGAAAAAACAAACCAACATTTAAACAATGCTATCGCAAATTTAAAACTGGTAAGTTTTTATCTTGATTTTTTGGGCGAAGTAAATAAACAAGGAAGGGTATCAGTAATGCAAGACAATATTAACATTTTGGATGCCATAGCATTAGCAGGAGGAATTAGTGATTACGGAGATAAAAGAAATATATTGATTGTACGAAAAACAGAAAACGGAACGAAAACGTTCAGGATAGATTTAACTAAAAGAAGTTTGCTGAGTTCGGATAAGTTTTATTTATTGCCCTATGATATGGTTATAGTGGAACCGGTTGCCAATAAAACATTTCGTATGAATATCAGTGATTATACACTAATTTTAACAACCTTAACATCAACCATTACTATGGTATTGCTAATTTTAAATTTAAAATAATTTATGGAACAAGAACAATTATCAATCAAGCAAGATAATTCAAATTTTGATGTAAAAAAATACATACTTAAAGCGATTGCTTATTGGTATCTTTTTGTTTTATCATTTGTTGTTGTTTTTGGATATAAATATATTTCAGGCAGATACAATGTAAATACCTACTCTACCCATGCTACCATAATGCTTAAAGATGAACTTCAAAGTACCCAGAGGGTTGTTGGTGGATTACAGCTATTTGATAATCGAAAAAATATTGAAAACGAAATTGGTGTACTCAAATCATACACATTGAGTGAACAAACGTTAAAAGAGCTCGATTTTGAGATTTCTTATTTTAAGTATGAAAAATTCAGAAGCGATATTGATTTGTATCAAAATACACCTTTTATTGTAATTCCTGATTCAGGAAAAACATTTGTTTCCGGCATAAAATGCTTTTTAACTTTTATTGATGAAAATAAATTCAGGATTGATATTGAAAACCTTGAAATTAGTAAAGAATTAAGATTTGGAGCACATTTTACATCCGATTTGTTAAATTTTAAGATTGTAAAAAACAAGAATAAAAATATTGATTATAAGAAACTCTCAGGACAACAATATTATTTTTATAAAAATAATTTTCATTCTTTAGTAAATTCGTTTTCAAACCGTCTGAATGTTGATGTTCGCAGCCAAAACAGTTCTATTTTATGGCTTTGGATTGATGGTACAGTACCTCGAAGAATTAATAATTACTTAAACAAAATAGTTGAAATATATTTGCGAAACCGTTTGGACGAAAAAAATCGAATTGTTATCAATACCATTAAATTTATTGATAAGCAGTTGTCAAGTGTTGTTGATTCAATAGCCGTTACGGAAGACAGTTTACAGGTATTTAAACAAAGTAACCAAGTGTTGGACATAAATAAAGAAGGTGAAATGCTTTTTGATGACTTGGCACAGCTACAAGAAGAATTAAAAATGCTGAAATTAAAAAAGAACTTTTACCAATATCTGAAAAACAATATGGGCGAAAGTTCTGAAATGCCCGAAGTAATATCACCAATGCTATTAAATATAGACGACCCTGTTTTAACATCGCAAATAGCTGAATATCAAAAACTTAAATCACAATCAGAGGTCTTAAAATATGATGTTAAGTCCAATACTCCAAATTTTGATATTCTTAATCTTCAAATAAAAAAAGTAAAAGAGGATGTTGCAAAACATATAGTTACAAGTATTCAAGCAACTGATTACAGTATTAATGAGATTAATCAAAAAATAGGAGTTATCAATGCAAAATTACGTAAAATACCCTCAGTAGAAAGACAAATTAAAAACATTCAAAGGCGTTACCAATTGCATGACAATATTTACTCTTTTTTACTTGAAAGAAGAACGGAAGCAGGAATAACCATGGCATCCAATAGCCCCGGAGCAAAAATACTGGATATTGCCCGCGATGAAAATGTTGTTAAATCGGCAAAATCTGAACAATCCGGATCAAAGTTTATATTAATTGCCTTATTGATTCCTATCTTAATAATTGTAGGTATTGATTTTTTTAATAATAAAATAATTGATAAAAGCGAAATTGAAAAAGCCACTAAAATACCTTTGGTAGGTGCAATTAGCCAAAATGTTATGGGCAATAAAGTTCCTGTTGAAAACTATACAAAATCACCTATAACAGAATCGTTCAGAGCACTTAAAATACAGTTGAATTTTTTACTGAAAAATAAAGATCATGCGGTAATTTTAATCAGTTCTACATTAAGCGGCGAAGGAAAATCGTTTATTTCGGTTAATTTAGCAACTTTATTTGCTAAAGGAAACAAAAAAACACTACTTATTGGTTTGGATTTACGCAAACCTACCGTTCATTCAGCGCTAGGAGTTAGTCATCATATAGGTCTAAGTTCGTACCTGACAAACTATAATACACTTGATGAAATTATTATTAAAACAAGAATAAATAATTTGTACATTATTCCTTCGGGCGAAATACCGCCAAATCCGGCAGAGCTGATTGAACAAGCTAAAATGGAGGAATTAATAAAGACCTTAAAAACAAAATTTGATTATATAATTATAGATACACCACCGGTTGCTTATGTGGCAGATACATTTTTACTGTCAAAATATGCCGATGTAAATCTATTTGTTCTTCGGCAAAACTATTCACCTAAAAATGTACTTGATGTACTTGATGAAATATACGTATCAGATAGGGTTCAAAATATGGGAATTATTTTTAATGATGTGAATCAATCCGCTATTTACGGATTAAAGAAAGGTTATGGTTTTAACTATGGTTACAGTCATGGATACGGATATGGCGATGGGCAAGGATATTTTGAAGGTGGTCATGAAAAGAAAAATATTTTTGAACGCATACGCGTAGGGTTTTATTCAGGTTTGAAAAAATTATTAAGTTAATTATTAACAAACATTTTAATATTTTCAACAAAAGTTTCCGAGTCAAAATCCGGATTATATTCAGGATTTGGAATAATCTCTCCGGTTTTATAATTACAGTATCCTTTAATAAATTTATTACTTAAAACATAGATTAGTTCATCATCATCATTCTTGACAATTGGCTGCTCACACAAGATTTCCTCAACTCTTAAAACATTAGCATTCAATTCATTAATTATTTCAATATACTTATCGTATAATTTTCTTGAAAAGCCGATAACAACAATATAATCACCAAATTGTTTGCGTACGTAATGAATATAATTCAAGTCCACACTATTATTTTTTATCGGAGTAGCAGTTTTATCAAAAGCATAAGTATAAAATAAACCATTTTTCAATATTTTATCGGCATTTTCTTTTTGTGCAGTGTAATGTAAAAAAATCCGGATATGTTTTTCTCCTTCAAAAAGGAAATCTTTTATTTCCTCATTTAAAAAATAATCCTCTTTATAAACAACTTTGCTTTTATGTTTACTTTCACCTATTAATTCTCTAAACTTTCCCATTAAAAAATCAAGTTTAGTAAAATCACCTTCTGCAACAAAAATTTTATTTTTAATACTTAAACTGTACCAATTAAATTCTGATTTAGCATAATACTGACTTTTAAAGGATAATCTACGTAACTCCGTATTTTTTAAATCAATTTGAACTTTCCATGCTGATTGTTTTTCAGAACTGATATTTACCTTAATAGTTTTGCCTACACCATTGCTTACCTGATTTGAATACCATCTAGAAAACCACAGTAAATTATTCATTATTAAGAGTTTAATTTTTTAGTACAAGTTCATGCTGTACAATATCTTTGTCGTAAATAATTTCTAATATATATGCACCACTTTCTAAAAACGCCAAAGGAATTTTAATAATTGCAGAATCACTTTTAAAGTTAATTACCTTATTTCCGTATATATTGTATAAATTTACAATAATTTCTTTTCCAATGTATTGATTATCTATCTCAATATTAATAAAATTATTAAAAGGATTAGGATACACAGATGTTTTTAAGCGACTGCTAATTTTTTCAGTAGCCACAAGATTTCCCCAAATTTTATCTACAAATTCAGGATGATCAATATATGGATTGCGATTTCCTTGAAAATCATAGTAAATAATATCATTTCGTCTCCGTTCCCAATTGCTTACAGTGTCTTGCAAATGCCATTTATATAAATAGGAAAGTTTACCGTGCAATGGCTCATAATTAGGTGAAGAATTTACATAATCCACAATTTCAAGGTCTGGCTCTCCATTTTCACCTTCGTAGCGAGTTGCCATGTAAAAAATCATACGAGCCACATCACCTTTTACCTCATCGCGTGGTTCCCACGAATTAGAGGTTCTTCTACACTCGGTTGTACCATCCGGGTCAATATAAATTTCACCTCCTTCGGCAAAATCATAATTCCAACGTGCAGTATTTACAGAAACATCACAGGGGCGCAAAGCGTGTACATCAGTACCCGGACCTTCAAAAGTTCCAAAATCGCCATGCGATTTAGCCCAAACATGTTCACGATTCCAACCATTTTCATTATCGTATTCTTTAGCTGCATCTCTTGTCCAACCGGTATATAATAAAATAACTCTGGTTGAATCCACTGTATCCTGATCGGTTTTTTTTAAAATATCCCATACATCAGTAGTAGATGATGTATAAGGAAAAGTTTTATGCCCTTTAATAATATTGTAAAGAGCTGTTTTTAATTCATCACCTGATAAACCTTCGGTTCCGGAATAATAACCACTCGGAATTTGAGCTGGGATATTTAGTTTGAATGCAAACAGCAAAACGGCTATAAATACATAGAATAGAATTTTCATTATCGAAAATAAAATCAACTTTGGAAAGCACTAAATTAAAACATTTTTACAACTTTAAATGCTATTTCTATTAAAATTTACAATAGGGTATTTAGGGTGTAAACTATCATAGATACAAAAGCGCTTAAAGTATTTCTCATTTAAAAACATACAGATATGAAAAATTTAACAGTAAAAAAAAGTAAATTATTGATTATTAGCTTTTTGGTGTTTTTGCTCCAGCCGGTTTATATGCAAAGTCAACAAGTAAACTACCGGACAATAAAAGGTAAAATCAAAGATAAAGAAACTAAAGACAATGTTGTTTTTGCAACAGTTTCGGTAATGAATAGTAATGTAGGTATTGTAAGCAATACTTATGGAGAGTTTATTATAAAAATAAAGGATTCGTTAAATGCTAAAAATTTGGAATTTGCACATATCGGATACAAAAGTAAAATTATTCCTATTAATGATTTAAAAGAAAAAGGAAACATAATATATTTGGATCCTGTAAGTGTTTCGTTAGACGAAGTTACCATTAGACCGCTTAATGCAGAAGAAATTATACGTGCAGCCTTACAATTAAAGATTAAAAATTACAGTACTGTACCTCTAAACTTTACTGCATTTTATCGCGAAACAGTACAAAAACGCAAAGATTATATTTCTATTTCGGAGGCAGTAGTAGATGTTTATAAAGCACCTTACAATAAACCTTTTGAAAAAGATTTGGTAAAGATATATAAAGGACGTAAAGGAAGCAATGTTAAAAAAGCCGATACGGTAATGGTAAAACTAGTTGGTGGTCCATATACTCCTTTACTACTGGATGTGGTAAAAAATCCATATACTTTAATTGATTTAGACTATATAAACGATTATAAGTTTAAAATGGAAAATGTTATGTCAGTAGCCAATCGTTTAAATTATGTAATTTCATTTGAACCACGTATTGAAAATGATGAAGTACCTATTTTCAGCGGGAAATATTATATTGATGTAAAATCATTGGCAATAACATCTGTTGAATTTAGTTTACAAAATAAAGATCGTGAAAAAGCAAGCAAATTTTTTATTAAAAAGAAACCGGCAGGAATGCACATGATACCTATTGATGCCAAATATATTGTAAAATATAAAGAAACCGGTGGAAAATTCTTTTTTAACTATGCCCGTGGCGAAATAGACTTTAAGTGTAAATGGCCTAAAAAATTGTTTAATACGTATTATAAAATTACATCGGAAATGGTAACAACTGACAGAACTGCAATTAATGTTAAAAAATTTGATCGTAAAGATGTTTTAAAAAAGAACACTGTTTTTGCCAAAGAATTAGCCGCTTTTAATGATGATGATTTTTGGGGAGAGTTTAACTTTATTGAGCCGGGTGTATCATTAGAAAATGCAATGAAAAAATACAAAAGAAAATTTAAACGAAAAAATAAATAGTTGTATCATCAGGGAAATCGATTTTAACATGCTTATCCGCCGATTGTCGGACAAGTATGTTAAAAGCGGTTTCTCCGTATATAAAAACAACTCTTGCCGTATCAGCAATTTTAGTTTAACTTTGTTAAAGTAATGTAAAACTTTTTGGAAACTCTGCATTTATTTAAGGTATCGGTTTAGAAAATCTGAGTTTCCGGAAAGTTTTTATAAAAACAAGAATGAATTTTATACAAAAAAGCATAGCAGATAAGATTAAACAAGGAAATATTAAAGCTTTTGAGCAAATTTTCCGTGATTTGTATGCTCCCCTTTGTGCTTATGCCAATAAATTTATTGATGATAAGGATAAATCCGAAGAGTTAGTTCAAGACACTTTTTATAACCTCTGGAAAAACAGGGAAGCTTTAAATATTCGGATTTCCTTAAAATCGTATCTGTATAAGTCGGTTCAAAATGCATGTTTGCTAATGATACAGCATGATAAAGTTAAAGAAAAATACCGCACATATGTAATAAATTCAAGAAATACAGGAGGAGAAAAAACACCCGATAAATTACTGGAAGAAAAAGAATTAGATAAAAGTATTCAGGATACAATGAAAAAGTTACCGGAACGCTGTCGCGAAATATTTTATTTAAATAGGTATGAAGGCTTAAAATATCGAGAAATAGCAGAAAAACTTTCTATTTCGCAAAAAACAGTTGAAGCAAACATAAGTAAGGCTTTGAAAATTTTAAGAAAAAATTTAAGTAGTATCTATTAGAAACTTTAACCCAAAACATTATTTTTAGAATACTGAGCAACAATTGAAGGATTATTAATTAAGAACGAAGAATTAGAAAAAAATGGACTCAAAAAATAAAAACTCATACAATATTGATGCTGCTTGGACAAAACTTCACAACAGGCTTGAAAATGATGGCTTATTATATGAGCATAAGAATAAATTGAATATTTATAAAATAGGTAAAATTGCTGCATTATTTATTATAAGTTTTGGAATTGCCTATTGGGCATTTTATTCTTATACAGCTAAAAATATAAAACTTCAAATCGTTGATACCCGGCAAAGTAACAATATTAAAACAGTAATACTTCCTGATGGCAGTATTGTAGATTTAAACATTAATTCGCAATTAATATATCCTGATAATTTTGCCGGCAAGCAAAGAACTGTAGAGTTGAAAGGTGAAGCATTTTTTACAGTAAGTAAAAATCCAAACAAACCTTTTGTTATCACCACATTAGGAAAAGAAATAAAAGTTTTGGGAACATCGTTTAATGTAAAAACAGATTTAAAAAGCCAACAAGTAAAAGTTTTTGTAAAAACGGGTAAAGTACAATTTTACGAAGTAAATAATTTGAAAAAACAACTCACTCTCGAGGCCGGTTTCGTAGGAACCATTGATAAAAATACGGCTGAAAAGCAAAAAATTGATGACCCGAATTATCTGGCTTGGAAAACTAAATATTTCGATTTTAGTTATGGAGAACGTATGGATGTTATTATCAGAAAATTAAATGCAGCATATCATGCAAACATTGTACTTGATAATAAAGATTTAAATAACAAAATTATGTACACTACTTACAATAATCATTCGCTGGATACTGTTTTGCACTTAATTGCCATTGTTAATAATTTAAAGATAGAGAAAAAGGGAGATAAGATAGTGCTTAAATAGTATTTATCCTCTTTTCGGTAAAAAAGCAGTAATAATTTATCGATTAAGATATTTTGTTTTAATCTTTAGTTCTTAACCGCAATAATTCATGAAATTCTCTTTATGCAGATACGAGGCACCGAATTCCGCCGACATATCTTTATATTTCAAGGAATTCGTAACGAAGTAGATGCGTGAAGAGAATTTCAAGCGACAC
>JALWNR010000009.1 GCA_027083715.1 Bacteroidales bacterium | reverse complement strand
ACACACAATAAAAGTTTCACAAAATGGGAAGGAATACACTTGTAAATTAAAAATATCGTTTCCTCTTCAAAATATTATCAAAGAAATTAAATAACAGAAATTAAGGGGTTTGAGGCACAGAAGTATTATTTAAAGTTTTTAAAAAATCAGCATAAGAAATTGTTTCATACTTTTTCTGAATAAAAAACTGCAACATAGGCTCCAAATTAGCAACATTTAAAAATGCATTCAGTTTACTTAAAGGTTTTCCAGTAGCATCCATAAAAACAATTGCAGGCATTCGTAAATCTTTTTGCAGCATGGCATATGCAAACTCGTGAGGTTTTCCGACACCGGTTCCTTTATATTGTTTTCCAAGAAAACTAATGGTATTTTGGCTTGCAGCATCAAACTTTACCACATTAAAATACTCATTAAGCATATTACTAATCTTACGATTACCAAAAGTAGTTTTTTCCATTACCTTACAACTAATACACCAATCGGTATAAAAGAAGATAATGGTAGGTTTGTTTTTTTTCTTTTTAGCAAAGCTAATTTCTTCCGTTTTTTTCCAAACGGGAATACCTAAAGTATCCGGTTTTAACTCTTTGGGGATATTAAAAATTGAGTGATCATCCTCAAATGCTTTTGGAAACGTAAACATAAATTCAGCTCTAAATTCTTGCAAAGACACATAGTTTGATAAATTTTCAACCGTATATACCAATACAGGCTCTATATCCTTCGATTCTTTGTAACCGGGATCTATAATTTTTTTCCCAGATCGGTCAAAATACACAATAGTAGGATAGCTTATCCTCCCTTCGAGCAGATAATTTGCCAAATCATGTGTCGGGTGATGTCCAACATTGCGGTTATAGTATTTTTTTCCTTGAAACTCAATAGTGTCCATTGTTTCTGCATTAAAACGAACCGGATAAAAATGAGTATTTATATAACTTGCAATTCCTGTATTGGCAAAAGTAGTTTTCATCATAAATTTACACCAACTACACCAATCTGTATAAACATCAATAATTATCGGGCGTGGATTTTTTTTATTAAGTTCAAATGCTTTTTCAATATCGTACCATTTAATAGAACTGGGAGCAACAGTATATTGTGCATTTATCTTAAAATTTAACAAAAATAGAACCAGTGTAAGTAGAAAGTATTTCATTAAAAAAAGTAAATTAATTGTTATTTTATTAATCCAAATATATTCAACGAAGATTTTTCAAAATTATTACTATACAAAATATTGTTTAAACACAGATTGAGCAATTAAAAACAAAGAATATTATGAATGAACCAAAAGGTTTTACAAAATTCAAGCATGACTGATTGGCATAAAAAAAGCAACAGAACCCACTGAATACCAAATGATTTACAATTTTTAATAATTATAATGACACTGTTCAGCTTAAAGCTAAAAAGAATTTTCCATCAACATATTTTTATCAATTTTTCGAAAATGTGTTTCTTTATCGTTAAATTCACAAAAAGGGATTAACCCTTCTTTAAATAAGTGAGTTATGAGTTCAAATGCCTTCTCCGACTTAACAGGATACCAAATATCCGGTTTCATCGTGGAAACAATCCAGTCATACATTTTATCCAGTTCATCATCCGAAATACTCATAAACAAGCCTTAATTTATTTATATTTAACTCCACAAATACAATACCAAATGTAAATTATACATGTCAATATTTATAATACCTTAAATCCGCAGGTATGTTTGTAGCGAACTGCGAAGCACTCACAGCTTGTCCCGTTTTTTCGGGAAATACATTAAAATTAATATAAGAAATGAGTAAAAGTCAAAGAGTGTGTCAGTATTGGCAAAGCACAGAAAAAAGCAACGCAAGCGT
>JALWNR010000008.1 GCA_027083715.1 Bacteroidales bacterium | reverse complement strand
TAAAAAAATAAAGAAAAAGATTAAAAATCATCAGAGTAATAAAAAGACCGGATATTAAATAAAAAGTATTTTTTAAAAATTTCTTCATTTGCATATTATTTGTAAAAAAACGTAATTTTTATTGTTAAATTGCTCAATAACTGAGCTTACCTTTAATATTTAGTTTCCGGCATTTTACCAAAACTTGATTTTTCCGATGGCAAAAAATACCATTCGCAAAAGGATAAAACCGTGCCTGAAACGTGAAATATTTGTATCACCGTAGGTGCGTTCGCGGTAGCGTATGGGCAAATCAACAATTTTCAGATTGAGTTTGTAGGCACCAAAGATTAAGTCAAAATCACCAAAAGGGTCAAACTCGCCAAAGAATTTGCGGTTGCGTGCAAGCCGCTCATAATCTTTACGAAACATCACTTTTGTTCCGCAAAGTGTATCTTTTATCGGCTGCTCCAGGATCCACGAAAATGCCATACTGAAAAACTTGTTTCCCAAAATATTTAACGGGCGCATAGCTTTTTTATCCATAGGATAAACCAATCGTGAACCATTAATGAAATCACCTTTACGGCTTGCCAGAGCATGATAAAATTTGGGTAAATCTTCGGGCGGAACGGTCAAATCGGCATCCAAAATCATTAAAATATCGCCGCTTGCCATAGCGTAGCCTTTTCGTACGGCATCGCCTTTGCCTTTTCCGTCTTGTTGCGCAATTTTAATATCGTAGCGGTCTTTATACTTTTCCTGTATTTTTTGAATGGTTTCCCATGTGTCATCGGTTGAGTTTCCTTCGATAAAAATAATTTCCAGATGTTTACCAAAATCAGGAATTCGTAAAATGGCATTTTCAATATTCCCGCTTTCGTTGCGTGCGGGAATTACTACACTGGTGCTGTATTCTTCCTCTTTAACGGTAAGCGGACGTGCAAAAACAAAATAATTAAGGCTTAATGAATTAAAAAGCGGCAAACGCCCGATTATTTTATTAATGATAAAACTGATTAAGGGAATATTTACCGGAAAAAGAATCCTGCGTGCTACACGATAAGTGTCATAACCGCTGAGATAGAGCAAGTTTCGTACATCACGAATAGAAAGCCAATTTTGTCGCGGACTTTTCTTTTTAATGCCAATGGTTTCGCCAAAACGCAAAAAAGGTTCCCAAAGCTGGTTGTAATAGCTGATGATAATTCGTGTGTCTGCTTTGCAAACTTTTTTTAATGCGGTAAAAATATCTTGAATATTATCAAAGTAGCCTATCACATTTGAAAGAACAATTACGTCAAATTTTTCTTCAAGCAGAATATTTTCCGCGTCCATTTCCAAAAATTCAATATCAGGGTATTTGTTTTGCGCAATTTTTATCATTGCAGGACTAATATCGATACCAACTTTTCGGCTGCCTTTTAATTGTGCAAGAGTGTCGCCGGCACCACACCCTACATCTAAAACCGACTGTTCTTCGGTCATGAAATAATTGATGTAATTGGCAATATCTTTCCAGTAATAGGCAAAGCGTTTTTTATACGAAGTATAAAAAGGTGCCAGTTTTTCAAAATGATTTAAAAAGTCTTGTTTTCTGTCGGACATGGATTGGTATTAGAAATTAGGGATTAGATATTGATATTTTTCATTTATTTGAGGTATTATATCAATATCTAATCTCCTGTAATTAATTGTTTTATTTTAAATATGTATCACTTCGTCATAGGCAGCGGCAGCAGCTTCCATAATCGCTTCCGACATGGTAGGGTGGGGGTGAACCGCTTTGATTAAAGCATGCCCCGTAACTTCCAGCTTACGTGCAACCACCAGTTCGCCAATCATTTCGGTAACATTAGCTCCAATCAGGTGTCCGCCAAGTAATTCACCATATTTTGCATCAAAAATTAGTTTTACAAAACCATCACGTGCACCTGCCGAGCTTGCTTTGCCGGATGCCGTGTAAGGGAATTTTCCGATTTTTATTTCATAACCTGCTTCAAGGGCTTGTTTTTCGGTCATCCCAACCGATGCTACTTCCGGTGTAGTGTAGGTACATCCCGGAATGTTGTTGTAATCAACGGTTTCGGGTGTAAGTCCTGCCATTTTTTCCACACAGGTAATTCCTTCGGCAGAGGCAACATGCGCTAATGCCGGACCATGTACAATATCGCCTATTGCATAAATACCTTCCACATTGGTACGGTAAAATTCATCTACTTTAATTTTATCTTTGTCTTTTTCAATTCCCAGCTCCTCAATACCAATACCTTCCAGATTAGGTGTTACACCAACAGCCGACAGAACAATTTCCGCTTCATGTACTTCTTCGCCTTTTTTGGTTTTGATGGTAACTTTGCATAAATCGCCTGATGTATCCACACTTTCTACCGAAGAGTTTAACATGACTTTAATTTTCTTTTTCTTGAAGTTCCGTGCCAGTGTTTTGGATACTTCTTCGTCTTCATTCGGAACCATATTGGGCAAAAATTCTACAATAGTAACATCCGTACCCATTGATTTGTAAAAATATGCCAATTCGGTACCAATTGCTCCCGAGCCGACTACAATCATTGATTTGGGTAATTCAGGCAGTGTTAATGCTTCGCGATAACCAATAATTTTTTTGCCATCCTGCTGTAAATTAGGCAGTTGTTTGGAGCGTGCTCCTGTAGCCAAAATGATGTTTTTTGCCGAATAGCTCTTTTTATTTCCTTCGCTGTCGGTAACTTCAACGGTTTTGTTGTCTGTTAGTTTTCCAAAACCTTGAATATGTTCCACTTTATTTTTTTTGAATAAAAACTGAATGCCTTTGCTCATTCCGGCAGCCACTTCACGGCTGCGGGCAATCACCTTTTTAAAATCAGGCTTTACCGATGCTACCTCAATGCCGTATTCCTGTGCGTGGTTTATATAATCCAGTACTTGTGCACTTTTTAATAATGATTTTGTAGGGATACATCCCCAGTTCAGGCAGATGCCGCCCAGCTCGGCACGTTCTACTACAGCTGTTTTCATGCCTAGTTGCGATGCTCTGATTGCCGCAACATAGCCTCCGGGACCGCTCCCGATTATTATCAAGTCGTAATCCATGGTTTTCTGTATTTTATTTGTTACGTTTATTAAATATTAATGCGAAAATACTATCTTTTACGTACATAAAAAATGATTATGCACATAAAAGATAAATTTTCGCATTAAAAGACAAGCGACTTATTTTGTCAGTAAATAAGATTATCTGCAAAAATTGCCGTCATTATAAACAAAAGGAAGATATTTATGGTAATAAAATATTTTTTAACTTTAAACTCAGGATTGCTGTTTGTGTACAATTTCATAAACAGTACAATAAGAGCAATGTTTAATGCGGTAATGATTATTTTTTGCGATAAACCCTCTACCAAGCCAAACATAGGAATAAACATTGCTGAAATGGCTGTTGCCAGTGTCCAGATGAATGTGATTTTTTTGAGTTGTTCTGTATTGTAAATTTTTGATACCGAAGGTAATCCTGCTTTTGTGTATTCCTCACCGTGCATCAGTGCCAGCAGCCAAAAATGGGGTATCTGCCACATGAAAAAGAAAAAACCAATAACAATAATTACCTGGTCAGAAAGTAATCCTCCGCCGGCAACCCAGCCTACAGCCGGAGGTATTGCCCCGATAAAGGCTCCGGGAATCACCGCAAAGGCAGTTTTTTTCTTTAAATTAGTATAAATTCCGTTATACCAGAGTAAGGCAAGCAAACCCAGTTGCATGGCTAAAAAGCCCGAACTTATATAAAGCAAGAACGCACCTGTTATGATTTCAGCCAAAAGAATTGCCAAAACCAGGTTTTTACTTATTTTTCCGGTGGGTAAGGGTCTGTTTTTTGTACGTTCCATAATACGGTCAATCTCGATTTCCTGATACTGATTTAGCATTGCAGAACCACCTGCAAGAATGAAAATACCCAGAACAGGCAAAAGTGCGTCTGTTGAAAAACTGCCGTGTGCCATAACGTAACCAAGTAGTGTACTTAAAGTTACCGCACTCACAATTTTTACTTTGTTTAGTTCAAGCAGGATTTTAATCATTTTTTAATGTTTTAATGTATTGAATAAATTGTTTGATTTCATCCTCCGAAATCTGCCCGCTGTAATTGGTCATAATCCCCTGAGGGAAACCATCAACCACTTCACTGTTCGGATTAAGAATTGAGTTTTTAATGTATTCATCATCCGCAACAATTTCTTTTTTTACACCATCAACAAGAACGGTACGTTTTGAACCGTACAAACCTTTGAATGAAGGACCTACAAGCTTTGAGCCATCTGTTGAGTGGCAGGCAATACATGCTTGTTTTTTCATTATTATTTCACCGGGCATCATTTTTTCTGCCAGTGTATCTTTTGAATTATACCATTTTTCGTATTCATCCTGCGGCAATACTTTTACTTTGCTCAGCATATAAGAATGTCTTTGTCCGCAATATTCGGCACACAAAATATTGTAAGTACCCGTTTTATTTGCTTCAAACCACATTATATTGGCAATTCCGGGAACTACATCTTCTTTTATTCTGAAAGCAGGGATGTATAATGAGTGAAGTACATCAGGCGAAAAAAGTTCCAGTTTTACGGGTTTATCCACCGGAACAATCAGGAGACTGTCCCATTTTCCGTTTTCGTACTCAAAAGACCATGACCACATTTTTGCGGTAACTTTTACAGGAATAGCATTATCAGGAATAATCCGCATGGGGCGATATCCTACCCAACCGTAGTAAAACATCCCTAAAACCAGTAAAGTAGGGATAACTGTCCATATAATTTCCAGTTGAAAATTATCTTTTGTAGGTACTGCTTTCGGGTGTTTCTTTTTGTTGTATTTGATGACAAAATAAATCATTGCAGCGGTAATACCTATCAGAAATATCAAAGAAATACCTATAATGACAAAGAAAGCAAAATCTACTCCTTCTACAAAACTTGATGCGTTTGAAAACATATGTATATCGTATTATTAAAATTTAAACAATCGGTTCGCGAAAGGCATAATCAAAAAATGTGAGAATAATGAAAGTTAAAAACACTACTCCCGTTACCAGTACCATAATGCTTATTATTTTGCTATCGAACTTAAGATGCATAAAATAATATGCAACAATAAATGCTTTTGCCGTGGCAATAAACAAAGCTACACCAACGGCAAAAGCTCTGAACTGAACAAATGAAGCTTCAACTGATAAAAAAGTCAGTATTAAAAGACCTATCCAAATACCAATATAGGTTTTGTTGCTTATTGAGTGTGAATGATTATTTTCCATAATATTGATTAATGAATTAGATAGAATAATGGGAATAAGTAAATCCAGATAACATCAACAAGATGCCAGTATAATCCTGCATTTTCTTGCAAAATATAATCATCGTATTTTATTTTACCTTTGTTGAGTTGCGCAATAACTACTCCAATAAAAATACTTCCGGCAACAATATGCAGTGCGTGTAATCCGGTCATAAAAAAATACAGAAAGAAGAACAAGGCTTCGCCGGGGGGTAATTGCATAAAGTGTTCCATGCCGGGAAACAAGCCATGATGAATTTTTGCCGACCATTCAAAGTATTTGTTCACCATAAATACTGCTGCAAGAATCAGGGTTAGCCAAAGCAGGTTTTTTGCCATTTTGGGTTTGTTGTCTTTTATTGTTGATATGGACAGGGCTACTGTTAATGAGCTGGTAATTAGTACTACGGTGTTTATTGTCCCAAATGCCACACTCAGTTCTTGCGATGCATTTGCAAAGGCATCGGGGTTAAGGTTTCTGTAAATGGTGTAAACCAGAAATAAGCCTCCGAAAAGTAATAATTCAGTAAACAGAAATAACCACATTCCTATTTTTGAAGCTTCGTCATCCCTGTGTACGGCATGATCTGAAATTGTTTGATTCATATTCATCGTTTTTGGCGGTTTATATTTTATTTATCATATGAAATCTCTTTATATACAGGTTTCTCGTGAAAATTCTCCAAAGGAGGAGGCGATGTTGTTTGCCACTCCATGGTATATCCGTTCCAGGGATTGTCGCCTGCCGGTTTGCCTTTTCTTGCACCGCGGATAATGTTGGTAAACATCATAATCAGTCCTGTTACCAATATCCATGACCCAACTGTTGAAACTACCTGCCAATCCTGAAATTCAGGCAAATAGTCATAATATCTTCTGGGCATACCTTGTAATCCCAAAATGAACATCGGGAAATAAAGTGTATTAAAACCGATAAAAGTTACCCAAAAAGCAATTTTTGCACGTTTGATATTATACATTCGTCCGTACATTTTTGGAAACCAATAGTGCATTGCAGCAAAAAAGCCGAATCCGGTACCGCCAAACATTACATAATGAAAATGCCCGACAATAAAAGCAGTGTCGTGTATGTGTGTATTGGTTGCCAAAGCACCATTTACCAAGCCAGTTAGTCCTCCTATAAGGAAAAGAAAAATAAAACCCATTGAGTATAAGAGTGGTGGTTGCAAATCAATAGAACCTTTATTTAGCGTAGCTAGCCAGTTAAAAACTTTAATTGCACTGGGTATTGCCACTAAAAAAGTGAGTATTGAAAAAATAATCCGAGCAGGTCCGCTCATTCCTGATGTAAACATATGGTGCCCCCAAACTAAATAGCCTACAAAGGCAATAGCAAGACTTGAAAAAGCAATAGCTTTGTAGCCAAAAATTCTTCGGCGCGAAAACACCGGAATAATTTCTGAAATTACCCCCATAGCCGGTAAAATCATAATGTAAACAGCCGGATGCGAGTATATCCAGAATAAATGCTGATATAAAATCGGGTCACCACCTAAGGAGGGGTCAAATAATCCAACACCCAATACCCGTTCTGCAACAATCATCAGTAAGGTAATCCCAATGATTGGAGTAGCAAGAATTTGTATCCATGATGTGGCATAAGTGGACCACAAATACAAAGGCATATCAAACCAACCCATTCCGGGAGCACGCATTCGGTGTATGGTGGTTAAAAAATTTAATCCCGTAAGTATTGATGAAAAGCCTAAAACAAAAGCGGCAAATACCGATGTGGAGACATTCGTTCCTGTTTTTACACTGTAAGGAGCATAAAATGTCCAGCCGGTATCTGCTGAACCTTCACCAAATACAAGTGTAGAAAGAGCTATCAACGCACCTATTATATACAGGTACCACGACATCAGGTTTAAGCGGGGGAAAGCCACATCATCCGCTCCGAGAAAAAGCGGCAGGAAAAAGTTACCGAATACTGCCGGAATACCGGGTATAATGAAAAGAAATATCATGATTACCCCATGCAGGGTAAACATCTTATTGTAAGTGTTTGCTTCCATAATTGTTTTTCCGGGCGCAATCAGTTCAAGGCGCATCATTAAGCCGATAATTACTGCTACACTAAAAAATATTGCGATGGAATACATATATAACAACCCAATTCGTTTGTGATCGGTAGTTGTAAGCCAGGACATAATGCCTTTGCCGCCCTGATTAAAGAAGTTCTCTGCCGGAATTGCAGTTTGTTCTGTTGACATATTTATTGTTTTTGTTTATTGTGAGTAATAGGTTTTTTCTTTAAAACTACTGTAAAAAAGAATATTGCAACTAAAAGCATAATTAATGTACCCGATATTTTGGTTACATTAATTACATAGGTTTTACCTTTGGCATCATAGCTGAAACAATATTTTAATAATTTGTTGATTGTGGGGCTAGATTTTTCATCAGCAGCTTCAACTGCAGCCATTTTTAAATCGAAAGGCAAAAAATAAGTACCGTGCAGGTATCTGGTGATTTTTCCTTTCGGGCTAATAGCTATAATTGCAGCTGTGTGGATAAAATCATCGCCATCACGCTTAAACTTAAATCCTACGGCATCCGTAATTTTATGAATGTTTTTCAAATCACCGGTAAGCCATATCCATTGCGATTCATTAATCTTTTTTTTGATGGTTGCTACATAATTTTTCTTTTTTTGGATACCAACACTCGGGCGGTCATCTTCATTCATACTGATGGTAATGATTTGATAATCTTTACCCAATTCAATATCAGCCCTGTCAATTACTTCTGCCACACCGTCCAGCAGGGGGCTGCATAGTCCGGGGCAATTGTAATAAACGAAATTAATGAATGTGGGCTTGTCAATCAGGCTTTTCAGGTTCACTTTGTTGCTGTCCTGATTAATCAGTATTATATCGTCCGGTAAAATACTATCCAGTTTTTCATACAAACCGATTTCTTCTGTGTTTTCAAATTTAGGTGGTTGTGCTTTTATTAGTCCTGTTGTAAGAAACACGACTAAAATCAGGCTTTGAATAATTCTTTTTTTCATTTTTTTGTTTAATTAAATATCTACAAATCTATATATGTAAATAGAGTAATAGATATTAAGATGTTTAA
>JALWNR010000007.1 GCA_027083715.1 Bacteroidales bacterium | reverse complement strand
CTAGTACTATCCATTATAATGTATTTTGTTTTAATCAATTTTTCAGAGATGACTATTTTTAGTCGTTTTATGCCTTTTTTTGAAGAGGATATAGATTGGAATATTGCAACAAGTGGACGTTTAAATGATGTACTTGCTGCGATTTCTGCGATTAATCAAAATGATTGGTTTTGGTTGGTAGGTAAAGGAATTGGTGCAACGTTTTCGGTAGAAAATCCAGGAGTAGATTATGTTTGGGTGACGCACTACACTCATATATCGCCTGTGTCCTATATTTTTTTAGGGGGAATTTTATTGGCAATTCCTGTTTATATTAGACTTTTTAGTCTATTTATATTTTCATTTAAAACAGCAGGAAATTTTTACAGCTTATTGTTTATATATTATTTTGTTGTATCTTTTTCTGGCGCTATTTTATTTACAGACCCATTCTTATGGGTTGTGGCTGGTATTGTTTTTTACAGACAACAAAATTTTAATCAAGTTTCAAATAAGTTATGAAGGTGTACATGTTTAAAAATAAAACATTACTAATTACGGGTGGGACAGGCTCTTTTGGCAATGCTGTCTTAAAGCGTTTTTTAGATTCTGATATTTCTGAAATTCGAATTTTCTCGCGTGATGAAAAAAAACAAGATGATATGCGTAAGCAATATGCTCATCCAAAATTAAAATTTTATATTGGTGATGTACGTGACTATCGTTCTGTATTAAATGCTACCCGAGGCGTTGATTTTATTTTTCATGCAGCGGCACTAAAGCAGGTGCCATCATGCGAGTTTCATCCTATGCAAGCCGTAAACACCAATGTTTTGGGTACTGAAAATGTACTGGAGGCGGCGATTCAAAATGAAGTGAAGCGTGTGGTTTGTTTAAGTACGGATAAAGCCGTATATCCCATTAATGCAATGGGCATCTCTAAAGCGATGATGGAAAAAGTGATGGTAGCTAAATCACGTAATGTCGATGAGGCTAAAACGGTTATTTGCGGAACACGTTATGGCAATGTAATGGCTTCACGTGGATCGGTTATTCCACTGTTTGTAGAGCAAATTAGAGCAAACCAGCCTTTAACGATTACCGATCCAAATATGACACGTTTTATGATGACGTTAGCCGATGCCGTGGATTTGGTGATGTATGCGTTTGAGCATGGCAATAACGGGGATATTTTTGTTCAAAAAGCCCCTGCCGCAACGGTAGAAGTGTTGGCAAAAGCATTGGTTGGTTTGATGGATAAGCCTGATCATCCGATTAATATTATTGGGACTCGTCATGGTGAAAAGCTGTATGAGGCGTTGTTAAGTCGTGAAGAGATGGCGTGTGCAGAGGATATGGGCGATTATTATCGTGTACGCCCCGATTTGCGTGATTTGAATTACGCTAAATTTGTGGAAGAGGGGGAGGAAAAAATCTCACGTACCGAGGATTATAACTCACATAATACTGAGCGCTTAGACGTCGATGGAATGCAGAAGTTATTGTTAAAGCTTACGTTTATGCAAGCTATTTCACGTGGTGAAAATGTTGCGGCAGAGGAATAGTTGATGAAAGTGCTGGTAACAGGAGCCGATGGTTTTATTGGTAAAAATTTATGTGTGAGTTTGGCGCGTAATAAATCCATTGAAGTGGTTAAGTTTACCCGAGAATGTGATGTATCCGACTTGGAGAGTCTTGTTTCGACGGTGGATTTCATTTTTCATTTGGCAGGCGTAAATAGACCAAAAGAAGAGCTTGAGTTTTTTAAGGGGAATGCCGATTTAACCGAACATATTTGTCAGAGTATTAGGAGGGGGGGGAGAAAAATTCCGATTCTTCTTTCGTCATCTATTCAAGCTGAGTGTGCAAATGCTTATGGA
>JALWNR010000006.1 GCA_027083715.1 Bacteroidales bacterium | reverse complement strand
TTTAAATATTTTTGAATAGAGATAACAAAAAAATCATTTTTTGGTGATATTTTTTATTGAATTTTTATATTTTCCCATAAAAAAAAGCCGGATTCAGTCCGGCTTTTATATTCAACTATTTATGAAAACAACTTTAATCTCCATTCATTGAAATCAAAAATTCTTCATTTGAGCTTGTTCTCATCATTCTGTCTTTTACAAATTGCATTGCTTCAATCGAATTCATATCGGATAAATAATTTCTTAAAATCCATATACGGTTAAGTAATTCTTTGTCCAATAATAAATCTTCACGTCGTGTGCTTGAAGCCGTAATATCCACAGCTGGGTAAATTCTTTTGTTTGATAATTTTCGATCTAACTGTAACTCCATATTACCGGTACCTTTAAATTCTTCAAAAATTACTTCATCCATTTTTGAACCGGTATCAATTAGAGCTGTGGCAATGATGGTTAATGAGCCTCCGTTTTCAATATTACGTGCAGCACCGAAAAAGCGTTTGGGTTTATGCAGTGCATTAGCATCTACACCGCCGGATAGTACTTTCCCCGAAGCAGGAGAAACCGTATTATAAGCTCTTGCTAAACGTGTAATTGAGTCTAATAAAATAACCACATCGTGTCCACACTCAACCATGCGTTTTGCTTTTTCTAAAACTATGTTTGCAACTTTTACATGACGATCAGCTGGTTCATCAAAAGTAGATGAAATTACTTCGGCTTTCACACTTCTTGCCATGTCAGTAACTTCTTCGGGGCGTTCATCAATTAATAAAATAATCAGATATGCCTCAGGATGATTTGCTGCAATTGCATTGGCTACTTCTTTAAGCAAAACGGTTTTTCCGGTTTTAGGCTGTGCCACAATCAAACCTCTTTGTCCCTTACCAATTGGTGCAAACAAATCAATTATTCGGGTTGATAAATTATTATGTCCGTTTCCTGTAATATTAAATTTTTCATTTGGAAATAGCGGGGTTAGATAATCAAAAGGAATGCGGTCTCTGATAAATCCGGGATCGCGTCCGTTAATTTCTAAAACTTTAATAAGCGGAAAATATTTTTCACTTTCTTTTGGTGGTCGAATAAGACCGGTTACAATATCGCCTGTTTTTAATCCAAACAGTTTAATTTGCGATTGTGAAACATATATATCATCCGGTGAGTTAAAATAATTGTAATCTGCCGAGCGTAAAAAACCATATCCTTCCGACATTACTTCCAGAACACCTGAATTAGAAATTATACCGTCAAAATCATAAAGTTTTTCACGATGATTTCTGTTTTTTTTGTGTTGATCTCTATCCTGATGTTCACTTTTTGAGCGCTCGCGCTTTGAGTTCTCTTTCTCATGAACCTTTTCATGAACTTTTTCATGAACCTTTTTCTCTTCGGGAACATCATTCCGAGTGCTTTTTTCTTGTTTTTCAGGCTCTGATGTTTGTTTTACAACTTCCTTAGTTTCTTTAAGCTCTTTTGTGTCTTTTACTTGCTTTTGTTTTGTTTCAGCTTGTTCTTTTTTCTGTTTACTTTTACTTTCTTTATTTACCTCTTGATTTTGTGATCTAGGACGCTTTTCTCTTTTTTCCTTTTTTTCAGGTTTTTGTTCCTTTTTTGGAGCTTCTTTTACCAAGCTGACAGCTTGCTCATCAAGTATTTGATAAATTAAATCTTGTTTCTTTAATTTTTCTACTTTTTTTAAACCTAGATCTTTGGCTATTGTGCGTAGTTCAGAAACAAGTTTCTTATTCAGTTCAAGAATATCGTACATTTTTTATTAATTATTATTTATATGATTTTTTATTGTAATTTTCAATGCAGAAAAGATTTTTTTGATAATTATATTTGCATCAAATGAAACAT
>JALWNR010000005.1:763-1865 GCA_027083715.1 Bacteroidales bacterium | reverse complement strand
ATGTTAGAAAAATTAGTTGCTTCTATTCGTGAAAAAGGAATTAAAGAATACCAAGAAGGAAAATGGAATTTGGCTAAAGTTGATTTAGCAAGAGTATTTATTTTAAGTCCAAAAGATACTGTTTTCTTACAATATGCCGGAGTGGAAAAAAATAAATTACAATGAAATTATTTTGAGAAATCAATACAAAATTACAAAGTACAAAAGTTTTTAGATGCTTTTGAATATTTCTTTCGGTATTTAAGATCCTCTGAAACCGAAAATCTTGCTTTTACAAGAGATAAATCTAAAATTGATTTCAGCCTTATTCAGGGTTCAAAAATAATTAGGGGGCTTATCAATGAGCAAGACATATATGCAGAAGCTGAAATTGTTCGCTTTGCAGATACTGAAACCAAGGTAATGCATAAATTACTGCAAGAGAATTACTTTTTAAAATATTGCAAATTTGCGATTAAAAACAATATTTACAATTTAAAATTTCACAGCATAACCTCTGACACAAATCCGGAGAGTTTGTATAGTGCACTTCTTGAAATGGCAATATATGCCGATAAATACGATGACCTGCTTATTAATGAATTTAAAAACATGACCCCAATGAATACTAAACATATTCATTATATCACAGGGAAAAAAGTTAATCTAAGATTAAGTTATTTAAAAAAACTATGCAAAGATATTATTAACACCACCATTGATAACAAAAACCTTAATCGAACATATGTTACACACTATAAAATGATCAACAAATTATATGCTATTGATTACCTTATTGCCCCCGGCGGTACATTAAAAAATAAAATAAGAACACTTATTGATACTTCAATAAAAACCGACGAAAGCCAAAAACATGAACTGAATAAAAAAATAAAACATGATATAGATGAACTACTTAAAAGCGATGAAACTGAACTAAAAAATGATTTACAGGGGATTATAAAAACTTTTCCGGAAAAAGAAATTAGTGATTTATCCAAAATAAAAAACTTCATTAAACAAAACTTAAATAAAGCCCATTTTTTTTCAAACGAATATCTTCTTGAAAGTAGAAATCTTATTATGGAAAATACCGTAGTTTCATTACCTTATAAATTTGGGA
>JALWNR010000005.1:0-753 GCA_027083715.1 Bacteroidales bacterium | reverse complement strand
CTGCAACTCATGAAAAAATATTGCTGATATTATGGCAATATTATCATCCTGATTTTTTTAACGAAACCTCTTTTAAAAATATTTTTTTTATTAATAATAATCAATTTAATGAAAAATTAATAAAAAATTACATTTCAAGTATCATTCGTTCAGGTAAGAAAAATGATGGAAACATATATTTTGACAGTGATAAACTCTGTTTTGATAATGAATATAAGTTTTTACTATGTTTTTTAGAACAATTTACGAATAATCTGAGTTCGATATAATAACTAATCACAACTCAAAAATGCAAGTGAAACAAGAAAATATAAATTCAATCTTAATAAAAATTGCCAGTCCGCAATTCAGTAGTACCGGGATTGTTTTACCTCAATACAATTTGATTATTACCACATTACAAAACATATACGGCAACAAACAAATACTTATTGCCGGAGAGCGTTTTCCAAGAACTCTTGCAAAAGTATTGTTTATCGACTCAACCTATAATTTTGCTTGTATTGAAGCTCCTGCCGGAGTAATTTTTCCAAACATTAAAGTTGCTGATAGTGAAAAACTAAAAGTTGATGAAAGAAAAGATAATAACAAAGAAGTAAATCTTGGATTTACCGCTGAGGAAGCTCAACTTGAAGCAGAACGTTGTATGAGATGTTATTATCTGGGGATGGTTGCAGTATGAGTGAGAGAAAAGTAGTATTTAATAAACCAATTACTATAACAATTGATGGTAAAAAGTGTGAAGGCAAGTTT
>JALWNR010000004.1 GCA_027083715.1 Bacteroidales bacterium | reverse complement strand
TTGTATTACTTCGCAAGCTCTTAATACAAAACTAAAAGTCTATCGGCATATACTCTTACAAAATATTTAAGCGGTTTAGTATAAATATTTCTGTAATTGTATATGGAGAGTTAGTTTATGGGGTGGAAAATGCTACGAATAAAGAAAAACATCTAAAACAGTTAAATGAATTTCTAAGTTTATGCCTAATTATTCCGGTTACAAGAAAAACCTCGAAAATATATGGAAATATAAAATCAAAACTTAAAGCAGCAGGGACACCAATTCCTGAAAATGATATTTGGATTGCGGCCCAGACGATTGAATATGAGGCTACCCTACTGTCAAACGATAAACACTTTAAACTAATTCAAAACTTAAGAACAGAAAATATTTTCTGACATTCATTAATCAGATCAATTTAAGTTTTTTTATGGAATACAAACTGGTATCTGATTTTAAACCGACAGGCGACCAGCCGGATGCAATCAGACAACTGATTGAAGGCGTACAAAACGGCTCAGACTTTCAGATTTTGCAAGGAGTTACAGGCTCGGGAAAAACCTTTACCATAGCCAATGTAATTAAAGAGCTGAACCGTCCGGTATTGGTGCTGAGTCATAACAAAACGCTGGCAGCCCAACTTTACGGAGAGTTTAAACAATTTTTTCCGCATAATGCCGTAGAGTATTTTGTTTCTTATTACGATTACTATCAGCCCGAAGCCTATATTCCGGTTACAAATACCTATATCGAAAAAGATTTAAGCATAAATGAAGAGATTGAAAAACTACGTTTAAGTACTACTTCCTCACTTTTATCGGGACGAAGGGATGTAATTGTGGTTTCATCGGTTTCTTGCTTATATGGGATAGGCAATCCCGATGATTTTCATCAAAGTGTAATTCATATATCGGCAGGACAAAAGCTGGCGCGAAACAAGTTTCTCAGAGATTTGGTTGCGGCTTTGTACTCACGCGATGAAATAAATTTTGAGCGTGGAAGATTTCGTGTAAAAGGTGATTCAGTAGATGTTTTTATTGCTTACGGTGATATTGCCTATCGCATTATTTTTTGGGGAGATGAAATTGAAGAAATTGAGTCTTTCGACCCCATTAGCGGACAGGTAATTGAACGTTTACAGGAAGTTTTAATCTATCCGGCAAATATTTTCATCACCACCAAAGAGCGTATGCAACTTGCCATACATCAGATACAGGATGATTTATTCAAACAAATTCAATTTTTCAAGGAGCAAGGCAAACATCTGGAAGCCAAGCGTATTGAAGACAGAGTTACTTTTGACATGGAAATGATTAAAGAGCTTGGGCACTGCCCCGGCATTGAAAACTACTCGCGCTATTTTGATGGTAGAGAAGCCGGCACGCGCCCTTTCTGTTTGCTTGATTTTTTCCCTAAGGACTACCTGACCGTTATTGACGAAAGTCATGTTACCCTGCCGCAAATAAGAGCTATGTACGGTGGCGACCACTCGCGAAAATCAACTTTGGTAGAATACGGTTTTCGCCTTCCGGCAGCAATTGATAACCGCCCTTTAAAATTTGAAGAATTTGAAGCACTGAGCAATCAGATTATCTACCTGAGTGCTACGCCCAGCGATTATGAACTAAAGAAATGCGAAGGCATAATCGTTGAACAGGTTATTCGTCCAACCGGATTAATTGACCCGGACATTGAAGTGCGTCCAAGCCTGAACCAAATTGATGATTTGATTGGTGAAATCAATACCCGAACAGAATGCAATGAGCGTATTCTGGTTACCACACTCACCAAACGCATGGCAGAGGAACTTACTGATTATCTGACACGTATAAATATCCGCTGTCGTTATATCCACTCAGATGTAGATACTATTGAGCGTGTGCAGATTATGGAAGATTTACGTGCCGGTGAGTTTGATGTGCTTATCGGTGTAAACCTTTTACGCGAAGGGCTGGATTTGCCCGAAGTTTCACTGGTAGCAATTATTGATGCCGACAAAGAAGGTTTTTTACGTTCGGAAAAATCACTTACTCAAACAGCAGGGCGTGCCGCAAGAAATATCAACGGAAAAGTAATTATGTATGCCGATAAAATAACCGGTTCCATGCAGCGCACTATTGATGAAACCAATCGCCGACGCGAAAAACAGTTAAAGTACAATGCAAAACACAACATCACGCCTACACAAATCAAGAAGTCCAAAACATCTATTTTAGGAATGGGTGATTCAAAATCAGCACTTAAAGAATATACTTTTGATGAAAATATTAAAGCAGGATTGGCTGCTGACCCCGTTGTTCAGTATATGAGTGCCGAAGCTTTGCAAAAAGCCATTGAAAAAACAGAAAAAGCAATGAAAAAAGCGGCAAAAGAGCTTGATTTTATTGAAGCCGCCCGTTTAAGAGACGAGATGTTTGAATTAAAAAAATTATTGAAAGAAAAGTAAATTCGATAATCTATGCACTACGGATTTTATTGGTAATAATATTAAAAATTGCCAATTTAAAATACTTTATGTCTGTGGCAATCGGATTTTTTTGTTTTTCGAGCAGATATTGTCTTTCTGCCTCAATAGAAGCCATAACCCCTTGCTTAAGCAAGGATACATAAGGAGGGATGCATCCCGGTTTGTATTTTACCCGCATTTCTTTTACATCATCCGGATATTCCTGATACATCCGTTTGCTTAGCGGTCTGATTCCTACCAGATTCATTTCGCCTTTCAGCACATTAATAAGCTGCGGCAACTCATCCAACCAGTATTTACGCATAAATTTTCCCCACTTTGTAAGACGAAAATCATCCGCCGGTTTTCCGATAGCAGTATATCCGTTTAAGCTCAGAACATAATCCTGTAAATACTCAGAAAAAGGATGCATGGTACGGAACTTATATACATAAATAATATTACCGCCTTTACCGATACGAGGCATTTTATAAATCGGTCCATAAGAAGGCGAAAGATTATATTCCGGCTCTTTGGTTTTCATTACCACAAAGTAGGTTAAATCGTTAATTTCCTTATATTCAATTATTTCAAAACCACAACTCACCAAACGTCCCAAGACCTCTGCCTTTGAAATGGTGCGTTTTTCGCCACCGGTAATATTAAAATATAAATTTTGCAAGCCCGAAAGCCTTGGAATAATACGGTTCAGTGTAAAATCAATCATTATTACCAACTGGCGGATAAAGGCAGGGAACTTTTTACCAATACGCCGGTACCTTTGTTTGCTGGTTTCCACACAGCCCATAAACATTCCCGCATCAGGCAATTTTTCATTTACCGCTTCAAAAAATTTATTAATGTAGCGCATATCATTTACCTTTTTCAGGTTAATGATGGTGCGTATTCCACTGCTCAGATTTGCAACATTAAATGGGGTTGTAGTTGCAATTAACGAAACACTTTTTTCATCAATATTTACATGCTCTGTAAAATATTCCAAAACACTTTCACCTGCTTCTTTTGCTAATAATTCAGATTTAGCTTTTATTTTAGGTGCTGTATATACTTTTGCTTTATTCGCAACCGGACTAATTACATCCAAAGGACGATCATCAATATATATATCGTTTTGCTCAATTTCTTGATCAAGCTTTTTATAACTTGTTTTTATTAACGAATAGAAAACACTAAAAACAAGCATCTCAAGCAAGTAAGATAAGAATGAGGTTCCAAAAACAATCATTCTGGAATAAGAGTTTAATTTTAATGCAAATAATAATATGGTTACAATAGAAATAATAATAAAATTGATGAGTGTTAAAGTAATATTCATGTGTAAAGCTTTTTTAAAACTTTGCAAGTTAAATTTTCCCATCACATAAGATACAACAATCCAAAGTACAAGGAAAATAAAAAAAGGATATGAATAAGTTGGAATGACTACACGTACTGTAGCCGGCTTATACCAAGCCAGAATTAAAAAAGAAAAACTGACAATAAATACATCAAACAGTATTACAATAAACATACTATTTTTTGCAACAAAACTTTTCAGGCTCATTGGTTTAGTTTTCCGGATTTGTGTTCTATGCTTTATGGCAATTTCTTGTAATTTCATGATTATTATGAATTATTCAAAATTTATTTGATAATTGCATTTTTATTTATTATGAAAGCTTTTATTTTTTTGGTGATCTTTTAAATATTCTATAACTGATAGTTCGTCAAATTTCAAAACCTCACTTTATTTATTTTACTTTTTTTCCTGCATCATTAACTTTTACTTGTTGCTCAAATACCAATTCCTGTGGTATTTTTATCGGGCTAAGATACTTTTTACAATGCGCTAAAATTTCCTCTTTTAAGAATTGCTCATTTTCTAATTTATTAATCACAACAGTAGCCTTTATGCGCTCTCCAAGTATCTCGTCATCAATGCTTTCAATAGTACAATCAATCACATCCTTAAAGTTTACAATTACCTCTTCAATCTCTTTGGGGCTAACTCGCTCTCCACCTACCTTAATAATTTCTTTTTTTCGTGCTGTGATGTAAAAAAAGCCTTCTTCATCTTGTACTGCTAAATCTCCGGTATAAAGTTTTCCGTTTCTAATAGTTTGGTTTGTCATTTCATCATCTCTATAATATCCTTTCATGATATTATCTCCACTCGCAACAATCTCACCCGTTTCACCAAGCAAAGCATGGCTACCATCTTCTTTTAACAACTCTAGGGTAACTCCCGGTATTGCTTTACCAAGCGAACCTGATTTTTCCGGTAACTTTTCGGGTGGTAAGTATGCCAAGCGTGCTGTTGCTTCAGTTTGTCCGTACATTACCCAAAATTTAATATCAGGAAAATGTTCCATAAACTCTTCAATAAATACAGAATGCAATTTCCCTCCTGCCTGAGTAACATATTTTAAATCAGGAAATTTAGTTTTCTTAAAGCTGTCTGATTTACGAAGTAAAATTTGAAAATGACTGGGCACACCCGAAAATCCGGTACATCTATATTTTTTTAGATTATTTATTACAGTACCGATAAACATAAAGGTATTATTAAAGGCTATTGCACCTCCAACTTTTAAATGCGTATGTAACAATGACAAACCGTAACAATAATAAAAAGGAAGAACAATTAAAATACGATCATTTTTTGTTAGTCTTAGATATTCAATAATTGATTTTGTATTGGCTATCAAATTCTTATGGCTTAACATCACTCCTTTTGGAAAAGATGTAGAGCCGGATGTAAAAATTATTTCGGCAGTTTGTTCTTTATCAAAACCTGTCAAAATATATTCTGTTACATATTGCATGTGAATAGCCTTTTCAACATCATCTTCGGTAATAAGGTTTAATTTAAAGTGTTCCAGATTTTTGATGAACTTTTTTTGAGTAAAACATAAAACGGCTTGCGTTTCTTTAAGTATATACTCTGTTAGTTTATTTTTGGCAGCCGGATTAACCGGCACACACACATTTCCTGATTTAATAATTGATAAATAGGCTAAAACAAAAAAATATGAATTCCCGCTATATATCAGCATATTTTTTCCGGAACCAAACTCAGAGTTTAAAAAAGCTGCCAATTTTTCTACTTTTTCATATAAAGCTTTATGTGTAATTTGTTCATTTTCATTTAAAATAAACAATTGCTCCGAATTCTTTGATTCTGAAAAAAAATAATCAATTGCATTCATATCAATAATCTCTAATAGGTGCCATTCTCAAATACTCGGTAGTTTTTTTCTTTCTAAGGAATGTTTTAAAAACATTCTCCACTTCCTTTTCCGTAATATCCAAAGCTGGGGCAACCTCTGCCGGCTGATACCCGTTTTCCCATGCATACCACAGTAAGTCCATCATTTCAAACGGCAGTTGATAGAAAAACTCTTCTTGTGTTTGTTCTGCCGTGTAAGTATCGGTTGTAGGTGTACGATCAATAATTTCTTGTGGCACACCCATATAGCTTGCCAGCTCATACACCTGAGTCTTATACAAATCACCAATAGGCATCACATCAGCACCGCCATCACCGTATTTTACAAAAAAGCCTTGTTCTACCTCATGTTTATTCGGAGTGCCGATTACCGCATAATGTAAAGCCTCGGCATGGTAATAGAGCATTGACATACGACTTCGCTGTTTAAAATTTGAAGCTGCTACAATTTGCAAGTACTCTTTCATCGGCAGCATTTTGCTTTTTGATGTTCCGTTTTCATCAATAATGGTTAATGAAAAAATTGCAGGCATATTCTGTTTTAAAATATTCTGCCGGATTTCAATCTTTGATTTATAAGTAGCAGGATTGTATTCAGGGAAAACTCTCTTCATGGCTTCATCTCTTCTCCTGTAACAACCAAAGCCTTCCAAAGCACCTGAAATATTTTCAACAAGCGTACGTACACCAAATTTATCTGCCAGTTTTTTAGCCAGTAATTCACTGTCCGAGCTGGAATCTTTTTCCGGCAACATAATCCCGATTACATTTTCGGCACCGAAAGCTTTAACCGCTAGAGCCAGACTAACCGAAGAGTCAATCCCTCCACTGATACCTACAACTCCGCCTTTTCGCTGCAAACGCTCAAAAACATCCGATTTCAGTTTGTTTGTAATCCGTCTTACCGTTTGTTCAACATCCGGCAGTTTAATAATGTCTTTGGTAAATTTCTTTTTATTGGTCATTGTTTTTAGTTTAATTTAGTTGTGTTTATAAATCGTTTACAATTCTGCATTTGCTGTAATTACTCATTTTAGTTTTCCCCTTTTTTCTTTCAAACATATCCTGTAGTAAGGTGGTCGAAATGATTGCGGTTAAAGCCATATTATCAATTTCCGAACTGCTTTTACCTTCGGTAAATTTATTTAGCAATTTTTTTGCAAGCTGTGGATTAAACAATCCGTTGTTTTTCAATTTTTGTTCGTTAAAAATATCATTCACATAAACGGCAGCTTGTTCCGAAAGAAAAGTATTTTGTATCGGTGCACGGTATGCCTGTTTGCTGCGTTTTAATATTTCTTCTGGAATTCGCTTTTCAGCCATTTTTTTCATCAGATACTTTTCATTTAATCCATGTAGTTTGTACTCAGGATTAATTTTTGTGCAAAATTCAATCAATCGGTGATCTAAAAACGGATAGCGTCCTTCAATTGAATTAGCCATTCCCATTCTGTCTCCTTGCGATGAAAGCAAATAGCCCGACATAAAAATATTCATTTCCAACCATTGAGCTTTTGCCAGATAATCATAATCATCAAACTTCCCGTTTATTTTACTTACAATCTCATTTACAGGATTATATAAAGCAATTTCTTGCTTAATTTCATCGGAAAAATATTTTTTAATATGATTCCCGTTGTTCCAGCGTAATAAATGCGAATAAACCGGCGAAGCAGTTTCACCTAGCTTATAGCCGAAAAAGAAACGCAGCGTTTGTGCATTAGCATTCTGAATTTGAGGAATATACGGATATAGTTTTTTCAGTAACAAAGGACGCAGATTCGACTTAGGCTCCCGTGCCCAAAATTGTCTGATTTTTGCTTCTTTAAATATATTGTATCCTCCTAAAAGTTCATCTGCCCCTTCGCCGGTAATCACTACTTTAATATTTTTTTCATGTACTTTGCGCGATAATGCAAACATTGGCACGGGTGAAGTACGTAATAAAGGCATTTCGCTGTGCCAAACCACCTGAGGAAAATTTTCGGCTATTTCTTCATTTCTGATTTTAAAGCCGGTATGCTTTGTTCCAAAATATTTAGAAGCTAAATTCTGATAATACGATTCATCGTAATCGCTTTCCTCAAAACCGATAGAAAAAGTTTGCAACATTTCAGGAACAATCTCACGTATCAATGAGGTGGTTACCGTTGAATCCAAGCCTCCGCTAAGATATGCAGCCACAGGTACATCAGCACGTAAGCGAATTTTTACCGAATCTTTTAAAATCTGTGAAAACTCTTCTACCGCCTCATTAAAACTTAAGTTTTGATATTGATTCTCTTCTGCAAACTCTAAATTCCAATAGCTTTTTATTTCAAACTTATTTTTTGAATACAACATATAACTGCCCGGGGGCAACTGATACACATTTTCAAAAGCTGTATCGGGACTGATTGTTGTCCAGAAAGTATAAATTTGCGATAATGATTTTGTGGATAATTTAAGTTGTATATCAGGGTGTTGCAAAAAAGCTTTCAGCTCCGATGCAAAATACAATTCATTATTTCTTTTGGTGTAAAATAATGGTCTGATTCCCATACGGTCGCGTGCCAAAACCAACTCTTTTTTGCGTTTGTCCCAAATCGAAATAGCAAATTGACCGTTCAGTTTTTTCAAAAAATCAATGCCATAAGCTTCATACAAAAGAACAATTACCTCCGTATCACTTTGTGTTTTAAAAGAATATCCCTTTTCAATTAATTCTTCGCGCAGTTCAATGTAATTGAAAACTTCTCCATTGTACACAATCCAGATATCGCCTTTTTGGTTAGACAAAGGTTGC
>JALWNR010000003.1 GCA_027083715.1 Bacteroidales bacterium | reverse complement strand
TGGCAATATATTCCGGTTGGTATTTTTTTACATTTTCCAAACCGTTTTTTATTAAGCTGTCCCGCAGATTTTTATTATGGATTATTTTTATAAAAGCATTTCTAATATCTTCAATAGAATATGGATTTATTTTAAGCGCTGTATCTGCAGCTACTGTGTTCATCGGTTCAATATCCGAAGTAATAACAACCCTCCCGACAGCATTGGCTTCGATAACAGGCATACCAAAACCTTCGTAAGTGGATACAAAACTGACAATATCTGAATTTTCGTAAAGTTTCACTAATTTATCTTCCGGAATATTGAAATAGTTTTCGTAATCAATTGTATATTTTTTTAACAAATCGCGTTGTTTTTTGTCTAATTTCCCAACAATTATTAGTTTGCAATGAATGTTTTTCAGCGCAGCTATTAAACGCGGCAGATTTTTGTTTTCTTTGGTTCCTATTTGCAAAACAACAGGTTTTTCCGTATTAAATTCTTTGGGTTTGAACTGAAACTTAGGCGATACACAATCGGGTACCACAATAACTTTTTCAGGATTTATATTGATATACTGTAAAAGCTCCTGCTTGGTAAATTCAGAGATTACAGTAATTTTAGCCACCGATTTAGCCGGAATACTAAACCAAAACCATTTAATGATTATTTTTGCGATAAAATTTCTTTGCAGATTGCTGTTAATATCGTGAATGGTTAAAACCGTCTTTTTTTTATTTAGAAAGGGTGCTATAAAATGGATAAATCCGGTAATATGGTTAATATCCCCTTGATTTTTATGTGCATGTATGCCAATTTTTAAGCGATTAAGAAAGCCTTTGCTTTGATACGGTGCATATACCTTTTTAACTTTAAGCTCATCGGGTAAGTATTCAGCCACCGTATCAAAAATTTGTTCAATACTGTGAAATTCAGGTGAGGGGTGGCGGTAGAAAAGGGAGAGGTGCATGGGATTATAATTTAATATTTAAAAATTTCCTGAAACTAAAAATTATAAGTCCGACAACAATTGAAGCTTTTATTAAATGATTTAAAACAACAACAAAATCAGTTTCTGCTTTAACTACTTGTAAAAACAATAACGGAAGCCATAAAATCAAAGATGGGTATTTCTCTGATAATTTAATGATATAGGATAGTATAAGATTATACAAAAAACCTAAAATAAACATAAAAAATATTCCTCCTTCAATACCAAAATTAGCGTAAGCTTCGCCTAAGGGACTCAACCCCATTGATGTATCATCACTTATAAGCTTGCCTGTAAATCGAGTAAAGTACTCACGTCCTCCGGCAGTAGGTTTGTTAGGGTCAAGAAAACGGGGAATTAAAGATGCGCGAATGCCTGTTATAATTGTTTCACCACGCGCAAATGGCTCATAGCGAGGTATGTGATGCATAATTCTGGCAACAATCCAACCTTGATTAATTCTTGTAATGGCAGCATCAATATTATTTTCTTGTAATAAATAACCTTCGCCCAGCAATTCTTTTTGTGCTAATTCTGTAAAAAGCTCTGCTTTATCAATAGTACTTAAACCTCCTGCTTCTTGCCTATAAAAAAACTTGACTGTTTGGATAATGACAACGGATAATATTAAAGGAATAATAATTGCTAATTTGTGTTTATTTTTAAAACGATATAAAAAAGCAATGTAAATAAATAAAAACATCATCCATAATATTAACTCATGAAAAACGGCATTTCTTAATGCATCTGCTAATAATGTCGTTATGATAATTATAAAAATAAGCCATTTGTTTTTCCTTTGTTTATTTAATGCTAAAAAGAAAACCCCTGTATATCGCATTAATCCAATCAAATAGATAAAAAAACGTAAACTATTTGGAAAAAAATCAATACTTAATTCTAAAA
>JALWNR010000002.1 GCA_027083715.1 Bacteroidales bacterium | reverse complement strand
TAAATACAGATGCTAACGGGCAAATTGAACTGACTGATGGCGATGAAGGTTCTGAGATTTTTTGTTGTATTAGCGAAGAACATCAGGAAAGTTTCAAATACGATTCGTCTGCTAAACTGACAGTTTCCTTTGAATTACCGAAAGAAGACATGGTTTTTGTTGTAGCAGATAAAGATGGAAACTCCGTTACAGGTCTGGAAATATTTTTTGAATATAAAGATAAAAAAGTAAAAGAACAGACAGACACGACCGGGCAGCTAATATTAAAAAATATTCCCGTTAAAACTAAAGTAAAAGCATTTCAATTATTCAAGGGAAAAGCACTCAATGAAGAGTTCTTTGTATGCGAACGCAATAAAGCACAGTATTTTTATGTAGCAGAGCATTTATTTGAAAAAGCTGACATGCATTTTTGTCTTGTGGATAAATCAGGACAAGCAGTAAGAAATGCAGATATTCGCTTTCGTTATGAAGGTGAGGAGTTTGAAAAAGTTACCGACAACAATGGTAAAATTATTCTTAAAGACATAAAAATAGGCAGTACTGTTGAATGCAAACAAATGATGTTTGGGAAATCTTTACCAATACATAAATTTAAATTAGAAAAAGGAATTGATGAATACATAATTCACGGAGAAAAAATCATTAAATACGATCGTGAAAATGGAAACTACGAAGCACAGGTACGAACAAAAATTAAGCTGGTAAACAATAATGATGAGCCTATTCCCAATGCAATAATTAGAGTAGAATACAACGGAAAAACAAGGAATAAGTACAGTAACCAAAATGGTGAAGTGCAAATAGATGATGTTTTACTTGGTGCAAAAGTAGTTGCCTTGGTTGATGTGCGTGGCAAAAAAGCGGAAATAGAGTTTATTTGTGAAGAAGATAATGAGTTGCATAAAATGGTTTTAAAAACAGACTCGGGAAAAAATTTCCTGTGGATAATTCCTATACTGCTTATTGTCGGTTTAGCCTATTTTTTAAGCAAAGTAGATTTTGCATCTCTGATGAAACCCAAAGAAGCTAAAATAGAAACAGTTAAAAAAGACAGCTTAATTATCAATAATTATCATATTACAGTAAAAGATAAAAAGACAAATCAGGTAATAAAAGCAGCCCTAGTTGGATTAAAATACAAGGATACTACTTATATAAAATATACTAATTCTGCCGGAAATGTCGATTATAAACCAGTTTTAAATAAACTTCCGCTTGAACTTTTTGCATTTTTACCGGGCTATTTTAAAAGCGCACAAACTTTTAAGCAAGATAGCTTATTTACATTATATTTAAATAAAGATGACTCTACGGATGTAATTTTAACGTCTTTACCCTGCGGAAACTTAACACAATCTGAAGGCGCAAAAATTACCATTAGAACATTTAATATGAAAATGCAAGAGGGACGGTTTAAATTATTTTATAATATGTTTGATTTACCTGATAAAATAGAAGTATATCAAGCCTCTGCTTATAATTTATCAAACGAAAATTTAATTTACAGTACCGATGAGCTTGTAAAAGGAATGAAAACAACCTATCTTAATTTTGCGAATAAGGATAGTTTGATAACCATTAAAGTAATTGGAGGTACGAATGAAACTAAATGGCTGTACAAAGTTTTTTGTGCAAGGCAATAGATTTTATAAAATACAAACATAATGAATTTATGTAAATCAAAACCCTGATTGTCAAATATTTACAAAACATACTTCAATAATTTCTTAATTTAATGACAAAGTGCTTTATGACAAAGCAATCTTGTATTTTTTTCAATAATCAAAACCTTTTGAAAAAATAATTTTAACAATAAACCGTTAAAATTAAGAATTTTATATATCTTTGTCCGCTTAAATATCTTTATATAAAAG
>JALWNR010000001.1 GCA_027083715.1 Bacteroidales bacterium | reverse complement strand
AAAAAAAACGTATTATGCTAAAAAAAATTATTTATATCCTAATAATTAGTATCCTATATCAAAACATTAATGCACAGGTAGTTAATGTTGAAAAAAAAAGAAAAGGAGATAAAGAAGGTTTTCAAGGAAAAATTGGTTTAGGTTTTCAACTATTGGACAACGGTAAAAGTGTAATGCAATTTAGTAATAACATAGATTTGCAATACAGGAAAGGTGCTCATCTTTTTTTATTATTAAATGATTTAAATATGATGCGTGTTGACGATGAAAATATTGTCAACAGCGGTTTTCAACATTTACGCTACAATTATACGGTAAAAGACAGTAGTTTTCTACAAATTGAAGCGTTTGGACAATCGCAATACAACCCGATAAAATTATTAACTCAACGTTTTGTACTGGGTTTGGGACCCCGTTTCAGACTGCTAAATCAGAGTAGCGCAAGAGTTTATATTGCATCACCAATTATGTATGAATACGAAAAACTCTCTGACTCTTTAACTACGATTACCCGTTTTATCAGACTTGATTTATATGCATCTATAATATGGAATATTACCGAAACACTTAAAATTAGAAGCATTACATATTATCAACCCCATTTATCCCAATTTGAAGATTATCGAATATCTTCTGAAACAATATTCTCCTTTAAAATCAGTGATAAACTGGCATTTAATACCGGTTTTGAAGCAACATATGATTCAGAGCCTCCGGAAGATATCCAGAAACTGTTTTATTATTGGCGAAATAAACTTAGTTTTTTCTTTTAATAAAAGCAAATCAGACATTTTGTCATTAAAAACAAAATAACAAGACACTTTGTCTTAAAGATGGTATTTTTTTAGTCAAAAAGTCTTAAAATTAGTATTGGTATAAATATTGAAAATATCAAAGCGAAAATTGAAATAAAAATTAATTAAAATAAAGGAGGACTAAAAAATGACACTTTTAAGAACAAATTACAGCGGATTTCCATTTGATTTATTGGAGGATATTTTTAGCACAGCTGATACAAATGCTGCACGCAGAACCTCATCTTCTACATTACCTGCAGTGAATATTGCCGATAATGATGAGAGTTTTGTAATTGAGTTTGCAGTTCCGGGATTAAAAAAAGAAGATTTTAAAGTAAACTTGGACAACAATGTACTGACAGTAAGCTCAGAGCGAGAAGAAAGTAATGAAGAAAAAGAAACTAACTACACAAGACGTGAATTTAACTACACCGCCTTTCAAAGATCATTTACATTGCCCGATAGTGCAAACGGCGACAAAATTAGTGCAGAATATAAAGACGGTGTTTTAAAAATTGAAATTCCGAAAAAAGAAGAAGCAAAAGTGAAGCCTGTACGAGAGATATCTATACAATAAAATATACAAAACAATGCTTTCTGCGGTTATATGCAATAAATATTTATTGGATATAACCGCTTTTTTTATATTTTTATTATTTCATAATAAACACAAAAATGGAAGAAATTTCTTGGAAAGATTTTGAAAAAATAGAATTGCGCGTGGGCACAATTATAAACGTACAGGACTTTCCCGAAGCACGTAAACCTGCATATAAACTATTTATAGATTTTGGGAATGAAATTGGTATAAAAAAATCCAGTGCTCAAATTACCGACTTATACTCAAAAAAAGATTTATTAAACAAACAAATAATTGCAGTAGTAAATTTTCCGCCAAAACAAATCGGTACATTTATGTCCGAATGTCTGGTAACAGGTTTTGTTCAGGAAAATAAGAATGTTGTTTTAGCAGTACCTGATAAAAAAGTAAAAAACGGCACTAAATTGTTTTAACCCGAAAAATTCATAGATTTCTTTGAAAAGTGGGTGTAATTTATTATTTTTAAAGCAGTTAACGCAC